>NZ_JBEZFH010000070.1:0-32593 GCF_040649355.1 Sphaerisporangium sp. NPDC049002
CCGTACTTGACAACGACATCCCGAACTCCTACGGCACGCTCGGCTACGCCCTGCGGCTGCGCATCAAGCTCCTCCCCGTCCAGCCCTTCGTGCGGCTGACGCACATCCCGTTCTCCGACGCGGACAAGTGCATGCTCGCCATGCAGGAGATCTGCGACAGCGGGGAGTACGACGGCGAGAAGATCGACTTCATTGACGGCACGTTCTTCAGCCCCGGCGAGATGTACATCACGGTGGGGCAGTTCGCCGATCGTGCGCCGTACGCGTCCGACTACACCGGGATGCGCATCTACTACCAGTCGATCCGCACCCGCACCCGCGACTGGCTGACCGTCCGCGACTACCTCTGGCGCTGGGACACCGACTGGTTCTGGTGCTCCCGCGCGTTCGGGGTGCAGCAGCCGCTGGTCCGCTCGCTGATGCCGAGGCGCTGGCTGCGGTCGGACGTCTACCGCAGGCTCGTCGGGCTCGACCAGAAGTACGGCGTGACCGCCCGCATCGACCGCTGGCGCGACAACGCGGTGCAGGAGTCGGTCATCCAGGACGTCGAGGTGCCCGTCGAGAGGGGCGCCGACTTCCTTGCGTTCTTCCACGACAAGGTGGGCATGACCCCGGTCTGGATGTGCCCGCTGAAGGCCACCGGGGAGTGGCCGGTCTACCCGCTGGAGCCGGGAAAGCTCTACGTGAACTTCGGATTCTGGGGCATGGTCGCCCTCCCGCGCGGTCAGTTCGACGGGTACCACAACCGGCTCATCGAGAACTCCGTGCACGAGCTCGGCGGCCACAAGTCCCTGTATTCGACATCTTTCTACCCCCGTGAGGAGTTCTGGCGTCTCTACAACGGCGACGCCTACTGGCCGGTCAAACGGGAGTACGACCCCGGAGGGCGGCTGCTCGACCTCTATGACAAGTGCGTACGGGGGCGTTGAGGAGGTTGGTTCGATGAGACTCGCCCAGATCTTCGAGAAGATCGTTGGGTCGGAGGCGAACGTCGAGTTCGCCGCGTACGACGGGAGCAAGGCCGGACCGTCGGACGCCGCCGTCCGCATCGAGGTGAAGTCCCCGATAGCGGTGGCATACCTGGCACAGTCTCCGGGGGAGATGGGGCTCGCGCGCGCCTACATCGCAGGCCATATCGACGTGCACGGTGACATGTACACCCTGCTGTCGGAGATGGCGCGGATCACCCTGGACGACATGCCGATGAAGGAGAAGATCTCCGTCGCGCGGTCGCTCGGCGTCAAGCCGCTGCTGATGCGGGTGCCCCTGCCGCCGCAGGAGGTCCGCCAGAGCGCGCTGGCGCGGCTCGGCAGCCGTCACGCCAAGCAGCGTGACGCCGAGGCGATCCACCACCACTACGACGTCTCCAACCGGTTCTACGAGTGGGTGCTCGGCCCGTCGATGGCCTACACCTGCGCCGTGTTCCCGGAGGACGGCTCGTCGCTGGAGGAGGCGCAGTACGCCAAGTTCGACCTCGTCGCCAAGAAGCTCGCCCTCAAGCCGGGCATGCGCCTGCTCGACGTCGGCTGCGGCTGGGGCGGCATGGTCATGCACGCGGCGCAGCACTACGGCGTGAAGGCCCTCGGGGTCACGCTGTCGCGCCAGCAGGCCGAGTGGGCCCAGAAGGCGATCGCCGAGGCGGGGCTGTCGGAGCTGGCGGAGGTCCGCCATCTCGACTACCGCGACGTCTCCGAGGGCGACTTCGACGCGGTCAGCTCGATCGGCCTCACCGAGCACATCGGCAAGGACCAGCTCCCCGGGTACTTCCGCTTCCTGTACGGCAAGCTCAAGCCGGGCGGGCGGTTGCTCAACCACTGCATCACCCGGCCCACCGGCACCGAGCGCACCATCAACAAGGGCGGCTTCATCAACCGCTACGTCTTCCCCGACGGCGAGCTGGAGTCCGTGGGCCACCTCATCCGCGAGATGGAGGACATCGGGTTCGAGATCCGCCACGAGGAGAACCTCCGGGAGCACTACGCCAAGACCCTGGAGGGGTGGTGCGCCAACCTCGACGCCCACTGGGACGAGGCGGTCACCGAGGTCGGCCAGGGCACCGCTCGCGTGTGGCGGCTCTACATGGCCGGTTGCGTCGTCGGCTTCGAGCGCAACAAGGTCCAGCTCCACCAGGTGCTCGGCGTCAAGCTCGGCGAGGAGGGCGTGTCGGGCGTCGCGCTGCGTCCCTCGCGCGACTGGCCCTGACCGTGAGCTGATCACGACCGTACGTGCGATCCGGCGCCCCGCCTGCCTCAGGTGGGGCGCCGGCCTGTCACAGAGGCGCTCCCGCTCAGCCCCTGGCGTGCTCGGCGGCGACCAGGGCGGCGGCGAGCTGGACGGCGACCAGCGTGCGGATGGGAATCGGCCGTCCGGCGGACTCGACGGCCGCCTCGTCGCACCACCCCTCGAACAGCTCGCCCAGCCGGGCCCGCTGAGCGCGGATGGCCGGAGTGAGGTTCCCCGCCGCCAACTCGGCGTCCAGCATGCGGCAGAAGGTGCCGGTGAAGCGCAGCCGGCGCATGTGGAGCGTCTGCCGGTTGCCGAACTGCTCGGCCACCGTCGCGGGCCGGTCCGCCGAGGGGTGGTCCTCCCACACGTCGGCGAACTTCCGGTACGTGACGAACATGTCCTCGGCCGAGCGGCGGAACGGCGAGCGGACGGTCAGGTCGCGCCGCACCGCGTCCATGCCCGCCAGCAGCGTGTCGATCAGCTCCCGCTGGGCGGCCAGCCCCGTCTTGAGCACGTCACCGTACGACATGGCGGTGGGGGTGGCGTCGGAGACGCGCTCGTCGGCCCAGTAGGGGAGCTCGGTGATCAGGTGGAGCGCGCCGAACCTGGCCGCGTAGTCGGCGCTGCCGCCTCCGGCGCCGAAGACCTTCGCCTGCCGGGTGCCGCCCGGGGTGAGGTACACCGCCGGGGCGATCGTCGTGGCGCCGGGCAGCTCCGGCTCGCCGTGGTGCAGCGGGATGCCCTCCAGGGCCGGCAGCTCGGTGAGCCGCGCCGCGAGGACGGGGTCGTGGCGGTTGAGGTAGTAGTAGGCGCCGCTGTACTCCCCGTTGTGCAGGGAGTAGACGAAGGCCGGCCGCACCTCGTCCATGAGCCGTATCAGCGCGTCGGTCTCCGGCAGGCTCCGGTCGAAGGAGTAGCCGTCGCCGCTGAGCGGGAACGTCCACTCGACCTGGTCGTTCCAGGCGGGCCGGTAGAAGTGCCGGGCGTAGTGGCGGCGGTCGCCCGGGCGGGCGTACCAGCCCTCGTTCAGCCGTGCCCCGTCGGGATCCACGCAGGGGATCAGGTGCCAGCGGTACCCCAGCCCCTCCCGCAGCCCGGCGTCGTCGCAGAGCCGCCGGATGAGCTGGCTGACGGTGAGCGCGCCGATCGGCTCGTTGGGGTGGGGCCCGCCGATGATCACAGCGTCGCGGGCGCCCGTCCCCACGGTGAGCGCCCGCAGCGGCTCCCCCAGCCTGGAGGAGCCGATCGCGCGCAGCCGGACGAGGCCGGGGTGGAGCCTGGCGAACTCGTCCAGCTCGGCGTGCATCTCGTCCACGCTGGGGAACCTGTCGAAGTCCGGGACCCGTCGCATCTGCTCGCGCACGTCCATGGCATCGCCCTCCAGTTGCTCGCCCCGAGATCGCTCGCCCCGGCCTCCTCGTAGGTTTGCCCCTATTTGGGGGAGTTCGAATGCATGTATGCCCTCGGCGTGAACGACGTCAGCGCAGTTCCCGCTTGAGGATCTTGCCGCTCGCGGTCATCGGGAACGACTCGCGGAACTCCACCAGGCGGGGGTACTTGTAGGCCGCCATGTTCTCCTTGGACCAGTCGACCAGCTCGTCCTCGGTGAGCGCCGCGCCCGCCTTGAGGATCACGTACGCCTTGATCTCCTCGCCGTGCGAGGCGTGGGGGACACCGACGACGGCGGCCAGCGAGACCGCCTCGTGGGTCATCAGGACCTCTTCCAGCTCGCGCGGGTAGACGTTGAACCCCCCGCGGATGATCATGTCCTTGGCGCGGTCGACGATCGAGTAGTAGCCGTCGGCGTCCCTGGTGGCGATGTCACCGGTGCGGAACCAGCCGTCCTTCATGACCTCGGCGGTGGCCTCCGGCCGGTTGTAGTACCCCTTCATCACGTTGTGGCCGCGGATCGCGATCTCGCCCGGCCCCTCGCCCTCGACGGTCTCCCAGCCCGCGTCGACCAGCTTCATCTCGACGCCCCAGACCGGGGTGCCGATCGTCCCGGCCTTGGTCGGCCTGCCCGGCTGGTTGAAGCTGGCCACCGGCGAGGTCTCCGACAGGCCGTACCCCTCCACCACCGTCAGGCCGAAGGTCTTCTCGAAGTCCTTCAGCACCTCGACCGGCAGCGACGCGCCGCCCGCGACCGCCGTCCGCAGTGTGACGGGGACCTCGGCGCCGTCGGCGTGGACCGAGGTCAGCATCGCCCAGTACATCGTCGGGACGCCCGCGAACAGCGTGACGCCCTCTTCGCGCATCAGCGTCAGCGTGGCGGCCGGCTCGAAGCGCGGCACCAGCACCAGGGTCGCCCTGCGGCGGAAGCCGGCGTTCATGATGACGGTCTGGCCGAACGAGTGGAACAGCGGCAGCGTCGCGAGGAAGACGTCGTCGCCCGCGAGGTCGAACATCTCGTCGGAGACGATGGCGTTCATCAGCATGTTCTGGTGGCTCAGCTCGGCGCCCTTGGGCTGGCCCGTGGTGCCGCTGGTGTAGAGGATCACCGCCGTGTCATCGGGGGCCGTCGCCGCGGTCTCGAACTCCCCGGACATGCCGTCGAGCGCGCTCCAGAGGGTCTGGACGCCCTCGATGCCCGATTCGGTGGCCAGGGGCGTGGCGGGCAGCAGGAAGAAGTCGCCGGCATGCGGCCCGTCCGCCGGGACGGCCTCACGGAACCCCTCGTGACCGCGCTCGCCGAGCGGCAGGTCGGGCGTGCCCTCGAAGCAGAACAGCGCCTTGGCGTCGGAGTCGCGCAGGTGGTAGGCGATCTCCCGCGACCGCAGCAGCACGTTGAGCGGCACCACCGTGGCGCCCGACTTCAGGATGCCGAAGTAGACGAACGGGAAGTACGGCAGGTTCGGGCAGGCGAGCGCCACCTTGTCGCCCCTGCCGATGCCCCGCGAGGAAAGGAGGTTGGCGACCTGGTTCGCCAGCGTGTTCACCAGGGAGTACGACATCCGCAGGTCCCCAAGGGCCACGGCGGTACGGTCGGGGCGCTCCCGGGCGCTGTCCTCCAGGACGACCGACAGGTTGAGCATGGTTCCTCCTCGCTGGGGCCGGCCACATCCGTCGGGGCGGGAGACCGAGGCCGCGACAATGCCGGTGTTTGCGACATCTTGGCAGTCGATAGCTACTAATCGGTAACGAGCGTGGACGTGGGGCCGCAAGGGGCGTAAGTACGTGAAAGGTTGCTCAGCATCCCACGGAGGAATCAATGCAATACGACTACGTCATCGTGGGAGCGGGTTCGGCGGGCTGTGTCCTCGCCAACCGGCTCTCCGCGGACCCCTCGGTGCGGGTGGCCCTGCTGGAGGCCGGCGGCGCGGACCGCAAGCTGGAGATCCGCGTGCCCGCGGGCTTCTCCAAGCTGTTCAAGACGCGGTACGACTGGAACTTCACCACCGCCAAGCAGGCGGAGATGTACGGGCGCGAGCTGTACTGGCCGCGGGGCAGGACCCTCGGAGGCTCCTCCTCCATCAACGCCCAGATGTGGGTCCGCGGCGTCCGCGCCGACTACGACGGCTGGGATCTGCCCGGCTGGTCCTACGACGAGGTCCTGCCGTACTTCATGCGCTCCGAGCGGCGGGTCGGGTCGAACCGGGGCGGGGTGTACGGCACGGACGGTCCCGTCTACGTCTCCGAGCTGCGCAGCCCCAACGTGACCACCCGGGCGTTCCTGCGTGCCTGCGAGGAGGTCGGGCTCACCAGGCTGGAGGAGCTCAACGGCGCCACCAACGAGGGGTTCTCACAGACGCCGGTCACCCAGGACCGAGGGCGGCGGTGGAGCGCCGCCGACGCGTACCTGCGCCCGGCGATGGGCCGCCCCAACCTCACCGTGCTCACCGCCGCGCAGGTCGGCCGGGTGCTGCTCGACGAGGACGGCCGGGCCATCGGCGTCGAGTACGACCAGGGGCGGCGCGTGACGGCGGCCAGGGAGGTGATCCTCTCGGCCGGGGCCATCGGCTCGCCGCACCTGCTCATGCTGTCGGGGATCGGCGACCCGGACGACCTGCGGGCGGCGGGCGTCGAACCCCGGCACGAGCTGCCCGGGGTGGGGCGCAACCTCATGGACCACCTGGCCTCGGCGGTCATGCTGGAGTGCCCCGAGCCCGTCACGCTCGCCTCGGCGGAGTCGGTCGGCAACTACGCGCGCTACCTGCTGAACCGCACCGGGATGCTGACCTCCAACATCGGCGAGGCCGTCGCGTTCCTCAGGACCACCCCCGAGGAGCCCGCCCCCGACATCGAGCTGCTCTTCGCGCCGGTGCCGTTCTCCGACCATGGACTCACCCCGCCCTCAAGGCACGGCGTCACCATCGGCGTGATCCTGCTCCAGCCGGAGAGCCGCGGCCGGATCACGCTCAACGACGGCGAGGTGGTGGTCGACCCCTGCTACCTGACCGCCGAGGGCGACCTGCGGCGGCTGGTGGCCGGGCTGAAGAGGGCCAAGGAGGTGTTCGCGACCTCGGCGCTGCGGCCGTACGCGGGCGGGCCCATGAAGCCGTACGACGGCTCCGAGACCGACGAGGAGCTGGCCCGGTTCGTGCGCGAGCACAGCGAGACGCTCTACCACCCTGCGGGCACCTGCAAGATGGGCATCGACGACGAAGCGGTGGTCGACCCGTCGCTGCGCGTCATCGGGGTTCCGGGGCTGCGCGTGGTGGACACCTCGGTCATGCCGATGCTCAACCGCGGGCACACCCACGCCCCTACCATCATGATCGCGGAGAAGGCGGCGGATCTCATCAAGGCCTCTTGACGTAAGTGGTCACTTTCTAAACCATGGAGCCCGGAGGTGCGTCAGCGATGACGGCAGGCGTGACTGACATCGATCTCTCGGACATCCCCTTCTGGGGGCTGCCCCAGGCGGAGCGGCAGGAGGCCTTCAGGCGGCTCAGGGAGCTCGACCGGCCGATCTTCACCAAGGAGAACCACACCCCGTTCATCGGAGCGGGGGCCGGGTTCTACGCCCTGGTGCGGCACGCGGACGTCAGCGAGGCCAGCCGCAACGCCGGCGTCTTCAGCAGTGAGCCCACCTCCAACAGCATCCCCGACATGCCGAGGTGGCTGGCGGTCTACTTCGGCTCGATGATCAACATGGACGATCCCCGGCACGCCAGGCTCAGGCGGATCGTCTCGCGCGCGTTCACTCCGAAGATCCTCAAGAAGATGGAGGAGGACGTCGCCAGGGCGGCACGCGAGATCGTCGACAGGGCGGTCGCCGAGGGTCCGGGAGACTTCGTCACGCAGATCGCCGCCCGGCTGCCCGTGCAGGTCATCTGCGACATGATGGGCATCCCCCCGGCCCACCACGACCTGGTGCTCCGCAGCACGAACGTCATCCTGGGCAACGCCGACGCCGAGTACACCGGCATCCGGCCCGACATCACGCGGTGGAACGTGGCCAAGGGCCTGGTGAGGCTGCTGCGCGCGGGACACGAGCTCAGCGGCCTGGCCCGGCGGCTCGGCCGCGAGCGGCGCGGGAACCCCACGGGCGACCTCACCAGCATGCTGGTCAACGGCGACGAGCACCTGACCTCCCAGGAGCTCGGGTCGTTCTTCATCCTGCTGGTCGTCGCGGGCAGCGAGACCACCCGCAACGCCATCGCGCACGGCCTGAAGCTCTTGACCGACAACCCCGAGCAGCGCGGGTTGCTGCTGGGCGACTTCGAGACCCACATCCCCGGCGCGGTCGAGGAGATCATCAGGTACTCCACCCCGGTCATCCAGTTCCGGCGCACGCTCACCCAGGACCACGAGATGAACGGGCAGGAGTACAAGAAGGGCGACAAGGTCCTGCTGTTCTACAACTCGGCCAACCGCGACGAGGCGGTGTTCACCGACCCCGACGTCTTCGACATCACCCGCAGCCCGAACCCGCACGTCGGGTTCGGCGGGCCCGGCCCGCACTACTGCCTCGGCGCGCACCTGGCGAGGCGCGAGGTCACGGTCATGTTCCGCGAGCTGTTCACCCGCCTGCCGGAGATCCGCTCGACCGGCGAGCCCGACTACCTGCTGTCGAACTTCATCAACGGCATCAAGCACATGGGCTACCGGACGAGCTGATCCGCCGGGGTTTGACGTAAGTGACCACTTTTATCAATCATGGAATCATGACTGTGCGGACGCCTCAGGAACGCGAGCCGATCACCTCGTACGACCAGATCAACCTGTCCGACTGGGATTTCTGGGCCCGGCCCATGGCCGAGCGCGAGCACGCCTTCGAGTTGCTCCGCGACCGTGAGACCCCCGTCTTCTTCGAGGAGCCGGAGCTGTCCTTCGCGCCGAGGGGCGAGGGTTACCACGCGATCGTCAGGCACGCCGACATCATCGAGATCAGCCGCAACCCCGACGTCTTCGGCTCCGGGGACGGCGGCGCGACCAACATCGCGGACATGCCCGCGGAGTTCGCCGAGTACTTCGGTTCGATGATCAACATGGACGATCCCCGGCACGCGCGCCTCAGGCGCATCGTGTCCCGGGCCTTCACGCCGAAGATGATCCAGAAGTTCGAGGAGGACGTCCAGGCCGCGGCCGTCCGCATCGTCGACGACCTGCTGGAGACCGGGCCGGGCTGCGACTTCGTCACCGAGGTGGCGGCCCGCCTGCCCTTGAAGATCATCTGCGACATGATGGGCATCCCGGAGAAGGACTACCGCTTCATCTTCGACCGCTCGAACATCATCATCGGCGCCTCCGACTCCGAGTACGTCCCCGGGGGCGACATGGACAGCGTGGTGGCCGCCATGCTCAACGCCGGTCTGGAGCTCCAGCAACTCGTCCAGGACCTCGCCGCGTACCGCACGGAGAACCCCACGGGGGACCTGACGTCCTCCCTGGTCAGCGCCAACATCGACGGCGAGCGCCTGACCCTCCAGGAGCTCGGCTCGTTCTTCATCCTGCTGGTCGTCGCGGGAAACGAGACCACGCGCAACGCCATCTCGCAGGGACTGCTCCTGCTCACCCGCAACCCCGGCGAGAAGGCCCGGTGGCTGGCCGACGTGGACGGCCACGCGCCCAGGGCGGTCGAGGAGATCGTACGGCTGGCCTCGCCGGTCAACTACATGCGCCGCAAGGTCACCAGGGACTTCGAGCTGAACGGCACCCACTACAGGAAGGGCGACAAGACCGTCCTGTACTACTGGTCGGCCAACCGCGACCGCGCGGTCTTCGCCGACCCGTACCGCTTCGACATCACCCGCGACCCCAACCCGCACCTGGGGTTCGGCGGGCCGGGACCGCACTTCTGCCTGGGCGCCCACCTGGCCAGGCGGGAGATCACGGTGATGTTCCGCGAGCTGCTCCAGCGGGTGCCGCGGATCGAGGCGGGACGGCCGAGGAGGCTGTTCTCCAGCTTCATCAACGGCGTCAAGCACCTGCCCTGCGACTTCTGACCCCGCCCCGCGCCCCCGCCTTCCGGGGGCGCTAGGAGGTCGTCGTGGGCCTGATCGAGGAGAAGACCGTGTTGATGTCGGGCAGCAGCTCCTTCTTGCTGTCCGGCACCGACATGTAGACGATCACCGGCAGGTCGGCCCCGGTGCTCACCGCGCCGACCACCAGGGTGGTCTTGGCGCCGCCCGCGAGGATCTGGTACGCGACGACGCGCGCGGGACGGCCGCCGACGGCCAGGCGCTGCTCGGCGGTCTTCGCCACCTTGTTGCCCTCGGGGAAGAACTTGTTGCGCGCGGCGAACGCCACCGAACTGATCACCGGAGTGAGATCCTCGGGCGAGGCCGGGGAGTACTTGGCGGCCAGCGACCTGGAGAGCGGGCCGGTCATCACCTGGGCGAACTGCGGGGTGCCGGCCGAGTCGGTGCCGGCGGCGACGTACTGGCGGGTCGCGAAGCCGTAGGTCGCCTGCACGTGCTGGGAGCGCAGGTCGAGCCGCCAGGGACCGCCGAGCCTGGCCACACTGATGGCCGACGCCTTGTCGGTGAGGATGCCGGCGCGCGGCGAGGCCTCGCCGGTGTACTTCGGCAGCCTGCCGATCGACTGCGGCTTGGCGGTGGCCTGCTTGCCCGGGGCCGACGCCTTGGGCGTGCTCTCGCCCGAGCCCTGCGTGCTCGCCCCGCCCTCGGCGGCCGACGAGCGCAGCGGGCCGGCGAGGAACGCCCACACCAGCGCCGCCACCAGGGCCACCGCGACGGAGGTGATGAGCGCGAGCAGCCACGCCCGCCTGCCGCCTCCGGTGTCCTCCGGCTCCTCGCCCATGGCCTCGTAGTTGTCGCCGAAGACGGTGTTCCAGAGCTCCTGCTGGCGCTCGGGGGGCGGCGTCTTCGGGCCGCTGATCTGCCCGGCGGTGACGAACGGCTTGTAGGGGTCGTGCTCCTGCTGGGGCGCCGCGTGACGCTGGCCGTGCTGCTCGGGGGGCGCCTGATGCTCGGGGGCCATGGTCCCCGCCGCGCCCATCGGGCCCGTGGGCCCCGTCTGGCCCATCTGGCCCATCGTGCCGGAGACGCGGATGGTGGTCTCGGTGCCGGCCGGGACGTAAGCGGGCGCGGGTGCGGGCGCCACGTCGTCGGGGAGCCGGAACGGCTGCGGGGGCGCCTCGGGGGCGTACTGCTGCCCGGTGAAGTGAGAGGCGGACGGCTGCGGCCCGGTGAAGTGGGAGGTGGACGGCTGCGGCCCGGTGGAGGAGGGGGCGTACTGCTGCGGTCCTGTGGGCGAGGGAGTGTAGGAATGCGGCCCGGAAGGCTGGGGGGAGTAGCGCTGGGGCCCGGCCGGCGGCGGCACGAAGGGCGGCTCTGACGGGGGTGGCGGCGGGGGGAACGACGTCTGGACCGGAGCCTGCTGGGACGCCTCCCGCGAGTACAGCGGCGCGTACTGCTGCGTGGCCTCCCAGGACGCCTGGGGGTCGGTCGTGGTGCGGCTGCCGTACGGGACCGGGTCGAACATCGACGTCGAGGCCGGTGGGGGCGGAGGGGGAGGCGGAGGCATCTCCGGCCATGCCGGGGGGTTCTCCGGCCATGCCGGAGGCCGCGTGGGCCGGCTGGTGTGCTCAGGAGCCATTGCTGGCGAACCTCCCGACATCATGCCCGGATTGGGGGTGCTCGGCATGATCTCATGCGAAGCGGGGGTGTCCGCAGGAGAATCGGAGAAAGCCCCGCGGAACTGCAGGCCTGTCGGATCGGTCGGAGGGTCCTGCATCGGCAGGCCCTCCTCTGCCGGATCCGGGCCGCGCTCCGGTTCAAACGAGTTCACCACGGCGAAAAGCGTAAACTAACGGGACATATGAGGTCACAACGGATCTATGACCTTCGGGTATCTGTGGGACCTTATTCCCCTGGCCACCTGGGGTGCCGCGGAAACGATACGAAGACCGATTGCCCGCTGCGCTACCCTTGAACTATGCGTGGCAGGACCCTGCTTCTTAGCGGGCCGCGTCGACTGAGCTGAGACACCGGTCGATGCGGCTGCCCCTCGTGGTCACGGGGGGTTTCTTTATTGGTCAAGCCATCCGCGCTGAGCCGACCGAGGGACATGGGCCGTGAGTGACGAGCAGTACGATCCGCAGGCGCTGCAGGCGAAGTGGCAGCCTCGGTGGGAGGAACTGGACCCCTTCCGGGCAGGTGAGGGCGCCGACGACGAGCGGCCCCGCAAGTACGTGCTCGACATGTTCTCCTACCCGTCCGGCGACCTGCACATGGGCCACGCCGAGGTCTTCGCGATCGGCGACGTCGTCGCCCGCTACTGGTTCCAGCGCGGCTACAACGTCCTGCACCCCGTCGGGTGGGACTCCTTCGGGCTGCCCGCGGAGAACGCCGCGATCAAGCGTGACGCGCACCCGGCCGAGTGGACCTACGCCAACATCGAGACCCAGGCCACCTCGTACAAGAAGTACGGCATCTCGTTCGACTGGTCACGGCGCCTGCACACCAGCGACCCCGAGTACTACCGCTGGAACCAATGGCTGTTCACCCGCTTCTTCGAGCGCGGCCTGGCCTACCGCAAGGGCGGCCTGGTCAACTGGTGCCCCAACGACCAGACCGTGCTGGCCAACGAGCAGGTCGTCGCCGGCCGCTGCGAGCGGTGCGGGGCCGAGGTGGTCAGGCGCGAGCTGACCCAGTGGTACTTCAAGATCACTGACTACGCCGACCGCCTGCTGGACGACATGGCCCAGCTGGAGGGCGGCTGGCCCGACCAGGTGCTGACCATGCAGCGCAACTGGATCGGCCGCTCCGAGGGCGCCGACGTCCGGTTCCAGATCGAGGGCCGTGACAAGCCGGTCACCGTCTACACCACCCGCCCCGACACCCTGTACGGCGCGACGTTCTTCGTGGTCGCCGCCGACGCTCCGCTGGCCGAGGAGATCTGCTCCGCTGAGCAGCTGCCCGCGCTTGAGGCGTACCGCGCCGAGGTCGCCAAGCTGAGCGACATCGAGCGCCTGTCCACCGACAAGGAGAAGACCGGCGTCTTCCTGGGGCGCTATGCCGTGAACCCGGTCAACGGCGAGCGCATCCCCGTCTGGGCGGCCGACTACGTCCTGTCCGACTACGGCCACGGCGCGATCATGGCGGTGCCCGCGCACGACCAGCGCGACCTCGACTTCGCGCTGAAGTTCGACCTGCCCGTGCGGGTGGTCGTGCACACCGGGCTGGCCGACCCTGGGGAGACCGGCGTCGCGACTCCCGGCGAGGGCAAGCTGGTCAACTCCGGCCCGCTGGACGGCCTGTCGAAGGCCGAGGCCATCTCCCGCATCGTCGAGGTCCTGGGCGAGCGCGGCACCGGCACGGCCACGGTCAACTTCCGGCTGCGCGACTGGCTGCTGTCCCGCCAGCGCTTCTGGGGCACCCCGATCCCGATCATCCACTGCCCCGACTGCGGCGAGGTCCCCGTCCCCGACGACCACCTGCCGGTCACGCTGCCCGACCTGCGCGGTGAGGCGCTGGCCCCGAAGGGTGTCTCGCCCCTGGCGAGCGCGACCGACTGGGTCAACGTCGACTGCCCCAAGTGCGGAGGCCGCGCCCAGCGCGACACCGACACGATGGACACCTTCGTCGACTCCTCGTGGTACTTCCTGCGCTACTGCTCGCCGGGCTTCGAGGAGGGCGCCTTCGACGTCGACGAGGTCAGGCGCTGGGGCCCGATCGACCAGTACATCGGCGGCCAGGAGCACGCCGTGCTCCACCTGCTGTACTCCCGGTTCTTCACCAAGGTCCTGCACGACATGGGCATGGTCGACTTCACCGAGCCCTTCATGCGCCTGCTGAACCAGGGCCAGGTGATCAACCAGGGCAAGGCGATGTCCAAGTCGCTCGGCAACGGCGTCGACCTGGGCGAGCAGATCGACGCGTTCGGCGTCGACGCCGTGCGCCTGACCATGATCTTCGCGGGCCCGCCCGAGGACGACATCGACTGGTCCGACGTCTCCCCGGCCGCCTCGCAGAAGTTCCTGGCACGGGCCTTCCGTGTCATGGCCGAGGCCGGCGCGGCCTCGGCTCCCGGCGTGGACCTCACGACCGGTGACGTGGAGCTGCGCAAGATCACCCATCGGGTGATCGACGAGGTCACCCGGCTGGTCGACTCCTACCGCTTCAACGTGGCCGTCGCCCGCATGATGGAGCTGACCTCCGCCGCCCGCAAGGCCATCGACTCGGGCCCGGGGGCGGCCGACCCGGCCGTGCGCGAGGCCGCCGAGACCCTGGCGGTCATGCTGTCGCTGGTCGCGCCGTACGTGGCGGAGGAGGGCTGGGAGCGGCTCGGGCACGGGCCCACGGTCTCGCACGGCGGCTGGCCCGTGGCGGACCCGGCGCTGCTGGTGCAGGACGTCGTCACCTGCGTCGTCCAGGTGGCCGGCAAGGTGAGAGACCGCCTGGAGGTCCCCCCGTCGATCTCTCAGGACGAGCTGGAGCGGCTGGCCCTGGCCTCCGACAAGGTGCGGGCCCACCTCGACGGAGCACCCCGCAAGGTGATCGTCCGCGCGCCCAAGCTCGTCAACATCGTCCCCTGAACGTCACCGGGAGAAGCCGCTGCCGCGTCGTCGGCGGCTTCCGCCCCTCGCCGGGAGATTTCGTGGCCCGGCCGGAACGACACCGGTCATGGTCGCGTCCTGAAAGCACGACCGCCTGAGCGCTCACCCAGGGTGGGCGCTCAGGCGGGGGGCGTGCATGGTGCCGGGCCGGCGGGTGAGGTCAGAGCTTGCGCAGGACCGCCACGACCTTGCCGAGGACGGTGGCCTCGTCACCCGGGATCGGGTCGTAGTTGGCGTTGTGCGGGACCAGCCAGACGTGGCCGTCCTTGCGCTTGAAGGTCTTCACCGTGGCCTCGTTGTCGATCATCGCCGCGACGATGTCGCCGTTGTCGGCCACCGGCTGCTGGCGCACGACGACCCAGTCGCCGTCGGCGATCGCCGCGTCGATCATGGAGTCACCGGCGACCTGGAGCAGGAACAGCGTGCCCTCGCCCACGAGCTGCTTGGGAAGGGCGAAGACGTCCTCGACCCGCTCCTCGGCCAGGATGGGACCACCGGCGGCGATGCGACCGACCAGGGGGACGAACGTGGCCGTCGGCCGGCTCACCAGAGGCTCCTCACCGCCCGGGGCGACGGGGTCGACCCAGAGGGCGGGCTCGCCGGGCAGGCGGACCTCCAGCGCGCGGGGACGGTGCGGGTCACGGCGGAGATAGCCCTTGCGCTGGAGCGCGGTCAACTGGTGGGACACGCTGGAGGTGCTGGTGAGCTGGACCGCCTCGCCGATCTCTCGCATGGAGGGCGGGTAGCCGCGCTGCTGCACCGAATCGCGGATCACCTCAAGAATCTTGCGTTGTCGTGGGGTGAGACCGAGGGAGTCACGCCTGCGCACCGCCAGATCGCTGACAACCGTGCCGATCTCGTCCTGCTCGCTCATAAGCTCCTCCTCGCCGGGTGCCTGGGGGACGCTCCGTCACGCCATGCCCGCCCCGGCCGGCTCCCGGTATGTGTTCCCGATGTCGCACACAGCGACAATAACCCTGTTCAAGATCGTCTTCAAACAGTTGTTCGAGAGTCGCCGAATTCGGAGACAATCTGGTGAACGCCATCGTACGGGAGTTCGATCGATATCGTGTTCGACTTTGCGATCTTATGCCCGCGGAGCGCCGGAAGTCGATCACGCGAGCGATCCGCGCCCGGGTGGCGCGGGCCCCGGTGCCCGGCCGGGGGCGTCGCGGTCCCGGCCGGCCCGCGACACGCCGGGGAGTGCTCGTTCGCCCTGATGGGCGGCCGATTTCCGCGCGACGGCCCGGCCGACTTGCGTTCATGGTGCGGCACTCCTACGGTTAGACCACAACATCTAGTAGTTACACCGATGTGGTTCACCATAAGTTGTGTTTCCGTCAACGCACTCGGAGTATCCGAAGTGCGTGCGTGAGCGTATTCCCGTTTAGGCGGGAAGGGCCCGAAAGCATGTTGGAATGCGGAAACATATGGCGGCTTATCCCTGAGGCCGGTGCCTCGGGAACCTCGTGATTCGAGGGCGTGCCGACGTAACTCGTGGGGGCCGCGAGAAAAGGGAGGCGACATGCATTGTCCGTTCTGTCGTCATCCGGACACGCGGGTCATCGACAGCCGTTCGACCGAGGACGGCGCGGCGATCCGCCGCCGGCGCACCTGCCCTGAGTGCGGGCGCCGGTTCACCACCCAGGAGACGGTGCTCCTGATGGTGAGCAAGCGCAGCGGGGTGACCGAGGCGTTCTCGCGCGACAAGGTCATAGCCGGGGTGCGCCGTGCCTGCCAGGGGCGGCCCGTCAGCGAGGACTCCTTGGCGCAGCTCGGCCAGCGGGTCGAGGAGAGCATCCGGGCGACCGGCTCGGCCGAGATCCCGGCTCACGAGGTGGGCCTGGCGATCCTCGGGCCGCTGCGCGAGCTCGACGAGGTGGCCTACCTTCGGTTCGCCTCCGTCTACCGGAGCTTCGAGACGCTCGCCGACTTCGAAGAAGAGATCGAGCAACTCCGGGCGGCGCGAGCCGCGAAACACACCTGAACAGGCCAGACCACTTTTGACACCCCAGCGCGCCCGGTGACGCCGCGAGGCCGGGGACCACCGCTGGACCCCTGCGCCGGGGGATGCGAACGGCGCGACGAAGTGTTTCCGACACGAGGGCCCTTTTCGGGCCCCGGAAGGGGGAGATCATGACGGAGACGGTGAGTGGCTCAGTGGGTCGCGGGGGCAAGCGGCCCCACAAGGGCTTGAAGATCAAGCGCATCCACACCACCCCCGGCGTGCACCCGTACGACCAGGTGCGCTGGGAGCATCGTGACGTCGTCATGACGAACTGGCGGGACGGCTCGATCAACTTCGAGCAGCGTGGCGTCGAGTTCCCCGACTTCTGGTCGGTCAACGCGGCCAACATCGTGACCACGAAGTACTTCCGCGGCGCCGTCGGCACCCCGCAGCGCGAGGTGAGCCTGCGGCAGCTCGTCGACCGGGTCGTCGGCGTCTACACCCGCACGGGCCGCGAGCACGGCTATTTCGCGTCCGAGGAGGACGCCGAGATCTTCGACCACGAGCTGAAGCACGCCCTGATCCACCAGGTCTTCAGCTTCAACTCGCCGGTCTGGTTCAACGTCGGCACCGCCTCACCTCAGCAAGTGAGCGCTTGCTTCATCCTGGCGGTGGACGACGAGATGGAGTCCATCCTCGAGTGGTACAAGGAAGAGGGTGTGATCTTCAAGGGCGGTTCCGGTTCCGGGGTCAACCTCTCCCGCATCCGCTCCAGCAAGGAGCTGTTGTCGAGCGGCGGCACGGCCAGCGGCCCGGTGTCGTTCATGCGCGGGGCCGACGCCTCCGCCGGCACCATCAAGTCGGGCGGGGCGACCCGCCGGGCGGCCAAGATGGTCGTCCTCGACGTCGACCACCCCGACATCGAGGAGTTCATCGAGACCAAGGCGCGTGAGGAGGACAAGGTCCGCGCCCTCCGCGACGCCGGGTTCGACATGGACCTCGGCGGCAAGGACATCGTCTCGGTGCAGTACCAGAACGCCAACAACTCGGTCCGGGTCTCCGACGAGTTCATGCGCACCGTCGAGGCGGGCGGCAGGTTCGGCCTGCGCGCCCGGCTCACCGGCGAGGTCATCGAGGAGGTCGACGCCAGGGCGCTGTTCCGCAAGATGGGCAAGGCCGCCTGGGAGTGCGCCGACCCCGGCGTGCAGTACGACGACACCATCAACGACTGGCACACCTGCCCGGAGACCGGCCGCATCACCGCGTCCAACCCCTGCTCCGAGTACGTCCACCTCGACAACTCCTCCTGCAACCTCGCCAGCATCAACCTGCTGAAGTTCCTGCGCGAGGACGACACCTTCGACGTCGAGAGCTTCGTCAAGCTGACCGAGCTGATCATCACGGCGATGGACATCTCGATCACCTTCGCCGACTTCCCGACCGAGAAGATCGCCGAGACGACCCGGGCGTACCGCCAGCTCGGCATCGGGTACGCCAACCTGGGCGCGCTGCTGATGGCCACCGGCCACGCGTACGACTCCGACGGCGGCCGGTCGGTCGCGGCGGCGATCACGAGCCTGATGACCGGCGTCTCCTACCGTCGCAGCGCCGAGATGGCCGCGATCGTCGGGCCGTACGACGGCTACAAGCGCAACGCCGAGCCCCACAAGAGGGTGATGCGCAAGCACGCCGCCGAGGGCGACGAGCTGCGCGCCCACGGCTCCCTCGACCGGCCGATCCTCGCGGAGGCGACCAAGCAGTGGCAGGAGTGCCTGCGCCTCGGCGAGAAGCACGGCTACCGCAACGCGCAGGCCTCCCTACTCGCGCCTACAGGCACCATCGGCCTGATGATGGACTGTGACACCACCGGCATCGAGCCCGACCTGGCGCTGGTGAAGTTCAAGAAGCTCGTCGGCGGCGGGTCGATGCAGATCGTCAACCAGACGATCCCGAGGGCGCTCCGGCAGCTCGGCTACCAGCCCGAGCAGGTCGAGGCCATCGTCGAGCACATCGGCGAGCACGGCCACGTGATGGACGCCCCCGGCCTCAAGCACGAGCACTACGAGGTGTTCGACTGCGCCATGGGTGAGCGGGCGATCGCCCCGATGGGCCACGTCCGCATGATGGCGGCGACCCAGCCGTTCCTCTCGGGCGCCATCTCCAAGTGCGTCACCGGTGAGACCCTTGTGGCCACGGCCGAAGGACTGATCCGGATCGGCGGCCTCTACCAGGGAGAGGCCGAGGACACCTTCCGTGAGGAGCGGATGGAGATCTCGTCCCTGGACGGTCCTAGAAAGACCGATGCCTTCTACTACGGTGGCGTCCGTCCGGTGCGTCGTGTCCGCCTGCGCTCGGGACACACGATCACGGGTACATTCCCGCACCGCCTGCTCACCGCGCAGCACGGGGCGCTCGCCTGGAAGACACTGGGCGAGATCACCGAGGGCGACCACGTGGCCACGCAGTACGGCGCGATGATGTGGGCGACCCTGCCCGCCAGCCTTCGTCACATCGAGGTCTCTCCTTCGTACGGTAACCAGAAGGCGGTCCGGCTTCCGCAGGAGATGACCGAGGATCTGGCCTTCCTCCTGGGCGCCTACGCCGCCGAGGGGCACATCTCCAGGACCAACTGGACCACCGTCATCACCAACTCGGTCGACGAGGTGTTGCACCGAGTCAAGGACGCGTGGCGGAACGCGTTCGGAGTGGAGGCCCGTATCACCCGCGATCCGGGCAAGTGCCCTGGCGTCGTGGTCGCGTCCAAGACGATCGTCGAGTTCCTGGACGCACTCGGCTGCGGGAGCCGTGCATCCAGCAAGCGCATCCCAGACGCTGTTCTGAGCTCGCCGTGGCCGATGGTCCACGCATTCCTTCAGGGACTCTGGCTGGACGCCTATGTCACGACCGCTACCGCGGCCAAGTGGGCGATCTGTCTCGACAGTCCGCAACTTCTGGACGACCTTCAGGCGGTGCTCACCAACCTCGGCGTCGTACACGGGCGGATCAGCAAGCACAACAGTGTTAACGGAAAGGACTACGACGAAGTCTATGCCGCAGGTCGGCAGGGGCAGCTGCTGGTCAGCCTGGTGCGTTTCCTGGAGCCGGACAAGGCGGCGCGTGCCGCGGATTACCTCCGCGAGGACTTCGGGCAGGGAACCGCGAACGTCATCCCCGGGATCACCGGGCGGGAGCTCTACGAGTTGATCCCTTCAGGTAAGCGGGGTCCCGACGGTGTACGAAGCTGGCGGCACGACTTCCGGTTCCTGCTGGACCCACGTACCAAGCAGGTCACCAGGGAGACCATTGAGCGGGTCTCCACGCTGCCCGGAGTGGTACTGCCCGGTTGGTTGCGGCAGATCCTTGACGGTAACCTGCATTTCTCGCGGGTGACTCAGGTCACGGATGCGGGAGAGGTCGCGGTGTACGACCTTTCCGTTCCGGAAACTCACGCGTTCGTGGCGAATGGCATCATGAACCACAACACCGTCAACCTGCCCGAGTCGGCCACCATCGAGGACATCGAGCAGGTGTATCTGGAGGGCTGGAAGCTCGGCCTGAAGGCCCTGGCGGTCTACCGCGACAACTGCAAGGTCGGCCAGCCCCTCTCGATCGCCAAGAAGGCCGAGGAGAAGACCGAGGAGAAGGCCGCGGAGCCGGTCGCGCAGGTCGTCGAGGTGCCGAAGCCCAAGCGGCGCCGCCTGCCGAACCAGCGGCCGAGCACCACGACCCGGTTCACGGTCGGCGGGGCCAAGGGCTACATGACGGCGTCGTCCTACCCTGAGGACGGCCTCGGCGAGGTCTTCCTGAAGATGTCCAAGCAGGGCTCGACCCTGGCCGGGGTCATGGACGCCTTCTCGGTGGCGATCTCCGTCGGCCTGCAGTACGGCGTCCCGCTGGACACCTACGTCAGCAAGTTCATCAACATGCGGTTCGAGCCGGCGGGCATGACCGACGACCCGGATGTGCGCATGGCGGCCTCGGTGGTCGACTACATCTTCCGCCGCCTGGCCCTCGACCACCTGCCGTACGACGAGCGGGCGGCCCTCGGCGTCTTCTCGGCGGCCGAGCGCGCGGCGCAGCAGCGCGGTGAGGACCCGGGCGCGCCCCAGGAGGTCGTCATCGACACCGCCGCCCTCGCGCAGTCCGCGCCCATAGAGGAGAAGCACGAGGAGAAGCCCGGCGACAAGGCGGCGGACGACAGGCCGGCGACGGGTGTGACGGCCACCCCCGTCGAGTCCCCCTCGCGCGCGAACGGCTCCGGGCCCGCGCTCGAAAGCCACCAGGGACGTACGGCCGACGCGCCGCTCTGCCTGACCTGCGGCACCAAGATGCGCCCCGCCGGCAGCTGCTACGTCTGCGAAGGCTGCGGCAGCACCAGCGGCTGCAGCTGACCGTGGGCCGGGTTCTACCTGGAGCGACCTTCGACGTGCTTCGCGTGAGGCGATAGGCAGCGATAAAGAGGGGTGACAAGACGATTCGTCTTGTCACCCCTCAAATCACCGTGGTTCCACTGGGACAGGGGTTTTTCCGGTGGACCGGTCGGCGGCCTCGATATCGCGATCGGTCGAGGTCAGCTACAAGGCCGGATCACGGACCGGCGGTGTGGCGTCACTTCAGTGGGCGGTCTTCCAGTACGCGGTCCAGTCGGATCGGGAGTGTCCGTTGACGGAGTCCGGTGGCGTGCCAGACGGCGTTCGCGATCGCGGCGGCGGTGCCGACGGTGCCGATTTCCCCGACGCCTTTGATGCCCGACGGGTCGCCGGGTTCGTAGTCGGGTACGAAGTCGGCTTCGATGTCGGGTACGTCGGCGTGGGCGGCGATGTGGTAGCCGGCGAAGTCGGCGTTGACGTGACGGCCGGTGGCCCGATCGCGGACGCCTTCTTCGTGCAGGGCCATCGACAGCCCCATGATCATGCCACCGACGAGCTGGCTGCGTGCGAGCAGCGGGTTGATCACGCGGCCCACGGCGTACATTCCCAGCAACCGGCGCACCCGCACCTCGCCGGTCGCCGGGTCGACGGTCACTTCGCCGAACACGGCGCTGTAGGAGTGCCGTTCCATGAGGGAAAGCTCACCGAGCGACTCTGTGGTGTCGGACGAGACGGTCAGGGGCAGCGTCGCGCCGCCCAGCCGGGAGCGCAGTTTCGCCGCGGCCTCGGTGATCGCCCAGGACCAGGAGGCCGTCCCCCGGGATCCACCGGCGCCCCACGCGGGGCCGAGGTCGCTGTCCGCGATCAGCAGCCGTATCCGTTCCGGATGTACGCGCAGCGCCTCGGCCGCCACCGCGGTCAGCGCGGTGCGTGCGCCCGTGCCGATGTCGCTGGCGCCGATGGCGACGGTGAAGGCCCCGCCGGGCTCGGCGGTGATCGATGCCGTCGAGGGCAGCGCCCCGGCGGCGAAGGCGGTGGCCGCCATCCCGGTGCCGACGAGCAGGTGCCCCTCGCTCCGTGTCCGCGGCCTGTGGTCGCGTGTGGCCCAGCCGAACCGGCGAGCGCCTTCTCTCAGACACGCGACGAGGTTGCGGCGGCTGAACGGCAGGCCGGACACGGGGCCGGCGGAGGGCTCGTTGCGCAGTCGCAGTTCGAGGGGGTCCATGCGCAGCCGCTCCGCCACCTCGTCCATGGCGGATTCGAGCGCGAACGAACCGGGTGTCGCGCCGGGCCCGCGTACGGAGTACGGCGGCAGGATGTCGACCGGGACCGCGGTCCGCCGTGTACGGATCGCCCGCGCCGCGTAGAGCGTGTTGGTGAGCTCGGTGCAGTTCTCAAGGTAGTCCGCGAGCTTGGAGACCTCGAAGGCCGCTGTGTGGTCGACGGCGCGGAGCCGGCCGTCGGCATCGGCCCCGATCCGCACTCGCTGGTCGGTCGCGGGACGCATCGAGACGGTCAGGAACACCTGGTCCCGGGTCAGGGTGACGCGTATGGGCCGGTCGAACAGGGAGGTCGCCATCACCGCCAGGACCAGCTGGGGGCCGCACCCTCCTGATTTGGACCCGAAGCCGCCGCCGACGTGCGCGGAGCGGACGCGTACCTGCTTCGGGTCGAGGTGGAACAGCGTGGCCACGGTCATGGCGACCAGGAAGGGCGCCTGGTTGGAGTCGACGATCTGCAGGCGCCCGTCTTCCCACCAGGCGGTCGCGGAGTGCGGCTCCATCGCGGCGCCGTGCGCCTCGGGGGTGACGTAGCGCTCGTCGACGACCACCGCGCTCGCGGCAAGCTCCTTGTCCACGTCGCCGGTGGTGGCGTCTTCGCCGAAGAACGACGTCGCCGGCCGGGCGGCCGGGTGCTCAAGGCGGAAGTCGACGTCGTACGGTTCTTCGTCGTACGTCACCCGCAGCGCCATGGCCGCGCGGCGGGCCTGCTCCGCCGTCTCGGCCACCACCAGCGCGATCGGGCGGCCGGAGTGGGGGATCTCGTCGCTCTGCAGCAGGTGCATGCCACCGTCGGGCCCGAAGAACGATCCGGCCTCCAGGTTGAGGCGGGGCGCGTTGCGGTGGTCGATCACGCCCAGCACACCGGGCATGCCCAGGGCGGCGGAGGTGTCGATGTCGCGGATGCGTCCGCGGGTGACCGTGGAGGTGACTACCCAGGCGTGCGCCAGGTCGCTCGCCGGCTCGTCCGCGGCGTAGCGCACCGCGCCGGTGACCTTGGCTGTTCCCTCTATGCGGGGTCGCGAAGCGCCGACGGCTCCAAGGGGCGGCTCCCTGGTGCCGGATGGGGCGGCGGTACCGGCGGTGTCCGGCCAGGGGGCCGGTGCCGGGGACGGACTGGTCGAGGAGGCGGTCAAGTGGTGAGCTCCTTCAGGACGCGTGAGGGGACCGGTTCGTCATTCGGGCCGGTGGGCGAGCTCGGTCAGGACCGTCTTGATGAGGTTGCGGGCGAGCGTGACCTTGTAGGCGTTGTCGCGCAGCGGCCTGGCGGCGGACAGTTCCGCATCCGCGGCGTCGCCGAACCGGTCGGCCGTGGCGGGAGCGTCCCGTAGGACGGACTCGGCGACGTGGGCGCGCCAGGGCCTGGATGCGAGACCGCCGAGCGCGATGCGGACGCCCCGGACGATGCCCTCGTGGACGTCCAGCGCGGCCGCGACGGACGCGTTGGCGAAGGCGTAGGACGCGCGCTCGCGGACCTTGCGATAGCGCGATCGCGGGCTCGCCGCGGTGGCCGGCAGGCTGACCGCGGTGATCAGGGCGCCTGCGGGCAGGACGGTCTCCCGCTGGGGGCTCTCGCCGACCGGCAGGTAGAACGCGGACAGCGGGACCTCGTGTGTCCCGTCCAGGGTCTCGTAGTGCACGACCGCGTCGAACGCGGCCAGGGCCACGGTCATGTCCGAAGGATGGGTGGCCACGCAGTGGTCGGACCAGCCGAGGATCGCGTGGTTGTGGTGCTCTCCGGCGATCGCGGAACAGCCGGTACCCGGGGTGCGTTTGTTGCACGGCTGCGAGGGGTCCGCGAAGTAGCCGCACCGGGTCCGCTGCAGCAGGTTGCCGCCCACCGTGGCCATGTTGCGCAGTTGTCCTGACGCGCCCGCCAGCACGGCCTGGCTGAGCGCCGGATACCGGCGGCGCACCTCGGGGTGGGCCGCCAGGTCGCTGTTGGTCGTCGTCGCGCCGATGACGAGTCCGCCGCCGGGCGCCTCGCGGACGCCGTCCAGCGGCAGTCGCCTCACGTCCACCAGCCGGGTGGGTGTCTCGATGCCGTCCTTCATCAGGTCGACGAGATTGGTACCGCCGCCGAGGAACCGGGCGCCGTCGTCGCCGTCGACCAGGGCGAGGGCCTCACGGACCTGCCTGGGCCGCTGGTAGCCGAACTCCCTCATCGCGTCGCCCTTTCGCGGGACGCCGTCTCCAGCACGGCGCGCACGATCGACGGGTACGCGCCGCAGCGGCACAGGTTGCCGCTCAGCCGCTCGCGCACCTCCTCGGCGTCCAGCTCCGGCGCCGGTGCCTCGGGGGAGACGTCGGCGGTGGCCGCGCTGGGCCAGCCCTCCGCGTGCTCGGCCAGCATCCCGACGGCGGAGCAGAGCTGCCCAGGTGTGCAGTACCCGCACTGGAAACCGTCGAGTTGCACGAACGCCTGTTGCAGCGGGCGCAGTTCACCGTCCTGTGCTAGGCCCTCGACCGTCGTGACGTCCGAGCCGTCGGCGGCGACCGCCAGCGTCAGGCAGGACACGACACGCCGGCCGTCCAGCAACACCGTGCAGGCGCCGCACTGCCCGCGGTCGCAGCCCTTCTTCGGCCCGGTATGGCCGGTCTCCTCGCGGAGCGCGTCGAGCAGTGTCCTGCGATGGTCAATGGTCAGACGGTGTGTCAGGCCGTTGACATGAAGAAGTATCTCACTGCGTGTTCCGCCCGTCATATCGCATGTCCTTCCTCAATGCGGCAAACCCCCGGACAACACAGCTCCCAAGAATTTAACATTCAATCAGATTGCCAGGTGTTTCGCTTTGCCTAAAAATGGCGAAGCCTTGCACGATCCTCCGGGAGGATTGCTGGACCGTTTCTCGCCCGTGGTGTTTTAATCGGCACATGTCGCTCGACGAACTCCGGACGCTGCTGGCACGTCATGCCCGAGTCGACGGAACGACCGCCATCGAGCACGTGCTGATCGGCCGCGAGGAGTCGCAGGCACCCCACGCGTCCATGACCGGCACGGTCATGGCACTGATCGCCCAAGGCGCCAAACGTCTCGCGCTGGGCGAGTACGTGTACGAGTACCGTGCCGGGCAGTACCTGGTCGCGTCCGTCGACCTGCCTGTGACCGGCCACTTCGTCGAGGCCACCCCTCACCGTCCGGCGCTTGGTCTCGGGATGCTCCTGCAGCCCGCGGACGTCGCCGCCATGATGTTGCAGGCCGCTCCCGGCAGTTTTCCGCGGAGCGGTGCCGCACCCCCTGCCCTCGCCGTCAGCGACGCCTCCGAGGAACTCCTCGACGCCGCCGTGCGGCTGCTGCGCCTGCTCGACCGGCCGCGGGACAGGGACATGCTCGCCCCCCTCGTCAAAAAGGAGATCCTCTGGCGTCTGATCACCAGCGAGCAGGGTGCGGCGGTCCGCCAGATCGGGCTCGCCGACAGCAAGCTTTCTCATGTCACAAAAGCCGTGCAGTGGATCAGGGAGAATTACCGGGAGCCGTTCCGGGTGGAAGAGGTGGCGGAGCTCATCGGAATGAGCGCTTCCGCCTTCTACCGGAATTTCCAGGCCGTCACCGGAATGAGTCCCATTCAGTTCCAGAAGAAAATCAGACTCCATGAGGCCCGCCTTCTCCTGGCGGCACATCCGAAAGACATCGCCCACATAGGAAACCTTGTGGGGTACGACAGCCCGTCCCAGTTCAGCAGGGAGTACCGTCGCCTGTTCGGGGCGCCCCCCAGTCAGGACGCCATCAGCTTCGTCGCCCGCATGGCCGGCGAAAGGGGCTGACCGGCCGGAAGCCGCGGCCTGCGGGCGGAATACACCAGGGCGGGAGGCAGGTTGCGGTACACCGTCCTGCCCGCGACCACTTCTTCGAAGGTCAGCCGCAGTTGCGCGAGCCGTTGACGGCTCGGAGGCGCCCAGCGGGCGAAGGTGTAGGCGAACTGCGTGTACACGCCGTTCTCGGACAGCAGCGAGGCGATCTTCGGTACGAGGGCGTGGCCGTGCGGGCCGGCGAACGCCGACCAGGGCAGGCTGCTCACCACCACGTCCACCGTGTGCACGCCCCGGTCGGCGAGGATGCTGGGGAGATCCCAGGCCGAGCCGGTGACCACCTCGGCGCCGGGGAACCGCTGAACCAGATGCGTGGCGAGCCGCTCGTTCAGCTCGACCGCGATGTGACGGCCGTGGCCTGCCAGCTTGCGCTGGATCGCCTCGGTGGCGGGTCCGGTGCCCGGACCGAGTTCCACCACCACGGGCTCGCCCCGCTCTGGCACGGGTGCGACGAGGCGCTCGACGAGGCGGGCCGAACTCGGGACCAAGGAGGCCGTCCGGAGCGGACTGCGCAGGAACTCGCGGGCGAAGAACACGGTTTCACTCATGCTGTGACCTTGCGGTGAGGTGGGATCCAGGGCGGGTAGGCATTTCCTGCTACGCAGGAGAACCGATGAAATCATTCAACCGCTCTGACCTGCGGAAACAGTAGACCGATCCTCGCCGACCCTTGCACGATCCTCCTGTGCGGCCCGCCGGCTCAGGGAAGCACACCTGCCGGGGTGCGCACGGCCTGACGCAGGCGGGCGGCGTCCCGGCTGGGCGGCGCGCCGAACTGGCGGCGGTACTCCCTGCTGAACTGCGACGGGTTGTCGTAGCCGACGCGGTGGCCGACTCCGGTGACGTCGCCGGGGTGGGTGGCGAGCAGCAGCCGGGCCTCCTGCAGGCGGATCTGCTTCTGGAACTGGATGGGGCTCATCGCGGTCACCGTCTGGAAGTTGCGGTGGAAGGCGGAGACGCTCATGCCGGACAGCCGCGCCACGTCCTCGACCCGGAAGGGCTGCGCGTAGTGCTCGCGGATCCAGCGCACGGCCCGCGAGACATGGCTGAGGCTGCTGTCGGCCAGGCCGAGCTGGCGGACCATCGCACCCTGCTCGCCGGTGATCAGACGCCAGAGGATCTCGCGCTTGACCAGTGGGGCCAGCACGGCCCGGTCGTGGGGCTCGTCGAGCAGGCGCAGCAGCCGGACCACCGCGTCGAGCATGGCGGCCGGAGCGTCACTGACGGCGATCCCCGACGGCGCGCCCCCGCTGGTGTGGGGGGTGTCTCCGGGCCCGGCCCGCAGCAGCAGCTCGGCGACGGCGGACGGTTCCAGCACGAGACCGAACCCCAGCGCCGGCTCCCCGGGGTCGGCCCGGGTGAACTGCCCCGTGACGGGCAGATCGACGGATGCGACCAGGTACTGCCCGGGCCCGTACTCGAACACCCTCTCGCCCAGGGCGAGGCGTTTGGCGCCCTGGGCGATGACCGCCAGGACCGTGCCGGACATCGCGGGAGCCGGCGGATCGGGACGGTCGACCTTCGAGATGAGGACGCCGTCGATGGCAGTGGTCCAGTCGGGCCGCGCATGCCGGGCCAGCAGGGTGCGGAGCTCTTCGAGGCACATGCCTCCATTGCAACATCATTCTGTGCACGGAGTCCCGTGGCCGCGAGGATCGTGCAAGTACGGGCGAGGATCGGTCTACGTTTCAGCAGGTCGCGGCAGTTGAATAGAACCGTTCCACTCCACCGCTGAGAGAAAGCTTCAAATGACTGTCAACTATGGCTTCAACGCGACCCTGACCGCCAAGCCCGGGATGGGCGACCAGGTCGTCGAGCTGCTGCGGAGCGGCCTGAACGAAGGCAACCCCGCCGCGAGCGAACACTGCGCCGTCTACCTCATCTGCCGCTCCGCCTCCGACCCCGACGTCATCCACGTCACCGAAGGCTGGACCAGCGAGGAGGAGCACCACCGCCTCTTCGCCACCGAGGCCGCGAAGGCCATCGTCGCGCAGTTCGACGAGCTGCTGGCCAAGGAGTCCGACTACACCGACTACGTCCCGGTCGTCGGCAAGCCCTCCTTCTGACCGGTTCAACGCCCCAACCCCAGCCGCCTCGGCGTCTGCCGAGGCGGCCCCCCTTCCCGCCTGACCGCCCGGCACCATCCATGAAAGGCAATGACCATGACCATGGCACGCCCCGCCCTCGACCCCGAACTGCGCGAGCTGCTCGCCGAGATGCCCCTCATGTCTGAGCTCAGCGCTGAGGTGCTCGCCCAGCTGCGCCAGTATCCGTCGACGCCCGTCGACGCACTCCTCGCCGACCGGAAGGTCGACCGGCGCGAAGTCACCATCCCCGCCAAGGACGGCACCCCGATCCCCCTGTCGATCTTCAGCCCCGCGGGCACCGACAGCACCACCGGCGCACCCTGTGTCTACTGGATGCACGGTGGCGGGATGGTCATGGGCGACCGCTTCTCGCAGATCGACATCCCGCTGGAGTGGCTTGACGAGTTCGGCGCCGTCGTGGTCTCCGTCGACTACCGGCTCGCGCCCGAGGCCGGCGGCACGACCCTGGTCGAGGACTGCTACCAGGGACTGCTGTGGATCGCCGACCACGCCGCCGAACTGGGCATCGACCCTGGCCGGATCGTCGTCGCGGGCGCCAGCGCGGGCGGCGGCCTCACCGCCGGCGTCACCCTGCTGGCCCGCGACCTCGGCACCCCGGCGATCGCCGCGCAGGTGCTCATCTGCCCCATGCTCGACCACCGCAACACCACCACCTCCAGCAGCCAGTACTCGAACGGGCCCGGCGTCTGGACCCGCGAGATGAACGCGTTCGGATGGCGCTCCGTCCTCGGCGGCCTCCCCGACGACGAGGTGCCCGCGTTCGTCTCACCCGCCCTGGCCGACGACCTCGCGGGACTGCCGACCACCTACATCGACACCGGCTCCGCCGAAGTCTTCCGCGACGAGGACACCGACTACGCCACCCGCATCTGGGCGGCCGGCGGCCAGGCCGAACTCCACGTGTGGGCAGGCGGCTTCCACGGGTTCGACGCGCTGTACCCGCAGGCCCGCATCGCGGCCACGGCCCGCAGGACCCGCACCGACTGGCTCGCGCGAATCCTGCCTTCGGGCTCCGGCGCGTAACGCGGCCGGCCCATCCACACGCGACCAACCGCACCCTGGAGGATCATCTTGAAGGTCGCCATCGTCACGGGCGCCAGCTCGGGCATCGGACAGAGCGCCGCGATCGAGATCGCCAAGCGAGGAACCGGAATCATCCTGACCTACGGCAACAATCCGCAGGGAGGGCTGGAGACGGCCGCCGCCATCGAGAAGGAGGGCGGCACGGCCGTCGCGCTGCCGCTGGACGTCGGCGAGGCCGGCGCCTTCGCGGCCTTCCGCGACACTGTGACCGGCGTGCTGCGCGACACCTGGCAACGCGACACCTTCGACTACCTGGTCAACAACGCCGGTTACGCGCAGACGTCGCTGATCGAGGACACCACCGAGGAGACGTTCGACAGGCTCATGCGAGTCCTGCTCAAGGGACCCTACTTCCTGACGCAGAAGCTGCTGCCCCTGATGGCGGACGGAGGAGCGATCGTCAACACGAGCAGCAACGCCGTGGCGACGGCGGGCCTGGAGCCCGGATACGCCGCCTACGCGTCGATGAAGGGCGGCCTCATCGTGCTGACGCGGTACATGGCCAAGGAGTTCAGCACGCGAGGCATCCGCGTCAACGCCGTCTCACCGGGGCCGACCCGCACCCGGATCGGCGACGACGGCTTCACCCGCTTCCCCGAGGTGGTACCGGCCCTCGCCGCGAAGACGGCGCTCGGCCGGGTCGGCGAACCCGCGGACATCGGCGCGATGGTCGCCACACTGGTCTCCGACGAGGGGCGTTGGGTCACCGCCCAGAACATCGAGGTATCGGGCGGCTACAACCTCTAGGAGAAGACCACCGGAAGTCATGACACAGGGCGTCCCGCTGCCGGCTGGACGCCCGTCCTCATGCTCGTACCGCCCCTCGCATCGCGGGGGACGACTGATATCGCGCTCTCGGAAAGACGGCCGTCCGGGCGCCCGGCGTCTGGCAGACTTCGGCGTTGAGAAACCCCGACATATACCGGTTTTTAGTGGTATTGTACTGATCGTTCTAAAATATGTTACTTTCTGGGTATGGCGAGGCCGAGGAAGTTCGACGAGGGGCAGGCGGTCGACGCGGCGATGCGCGCGTTCTGGGCCGGTGGGTACGAGGCCACCTCGACGCAGGATCTGTGCGACGCCACGGGCCTTGGGCGCAGCAGCATCTACAACACCTTCAAGAGCAAGCACGACCTGTTCGGCAGGGCGCTGCGCCACTACATCGAGGCGGTATCCGGCCGGCAGATCGAGCTGCTCGGCGGTGAGGCCCCCGTGCGGGAGAAGTTCCGCGCCCTGCTCGGCCAGGTGGTCGACGACGAGTGCGGCGACCGGCGGGGATGCCTGGCGGTCAACGCCGGCATAGAGCTGGCCTCCCAGGACCCCGAGGTGGCCGGCCTGCTCAAGCGGGACTACGAACGGCGCGTCGAGGCGATGCGGGAGGCGATCGAGGCGGGTAAGCGCGCCGGCGACGTCGCGCCCGGCCGGGACGCCCTGGCTCTGGCGCACTTCATCCACGCCATGACGGGCGGGCTGCGGGTCGCCGCCCGAGGGGGGGCCGACCGTGCGGCGCTGGAAGCGGTGGTCGCCACCGCCCTCGACGCCTTGTAGCGGTCCTGTCGCCCCTGTCCGGAAACCGATCGATCCGAGATCCTGGAGACTCTGTGCCCCTCGCTGTCTACATCCTCAGCCTGGCGGTCTTCGCCCAGGGGACCTCCGAGTTCATGCTCGCCGGGCTGCTCCCCGAGATCGCCGCGGATCTCGGGGTCTCCATCCCCGACGCCGGGTTGCTGATCTCCGCCTTCGCTCTCGGGATGCTGGTGGGCGGGCCCGTGCTCGGGGTCCTCACCCTCCGATTGCCACGCCGCACGTCCTTGCTGACCTTCGTCGCCGTCTTCGTGGTCGCGCACGTCGCCGGAGCGCTGACGGGCAGCTACGGGGTCCTGCTGGCGACCAGGATCGTGGCCGCGTTCGCCTACGCGGGGTTCTGGGCGGTCACGGCGGTCGCGGTCGTGGGCATGGTGCCGTTCAACGCTCGCGGCAAGGCCCTGTCGATCGTCACGGGCGGCCTCACCGTCGCCACCATCCTCGGCGTCCCCGCGGGAACGTTCGTCGGCCAGCACTTCGGCTGGCGCGCGGCCTTCTGGGCGGTCATCGCGGCGACCGCGCTCACCGCGATCGGCCTTCCTGCCACCGTTCCCGGGGGCCGTCTTACCGGCGAGAGCGCGCCAGACCTGCGCCGGGAGCTGCGCACCATGGCCAACCCCCGTCTGTGGCTCGCGTACGGCATGACCGGGCTGTCGGCAGGCAGCGTGGTCGTCACCTTCAGCTACCTCGGCGCGCTGCTGACCGACACCACAGGACTGGACGAGTCCTGGGTTCCCGGGGTGCTCGCACTGTACGGGGTGGGGGCGCTGATCGGCATCACGATCGGCGGCCGGATCGCCGACGCGCGGCCCTTCGGCACGCTGTACACGGGGGCGGTGGGCATCATCGTCGTCTCCGTGCTGCTCGCGCTGACCCTGACCGTCGCGCCCGCGGTCGTGGTGCTGGTCTTCTTCCTGGGGTTCTTCGGGTTCTTCGTCAACCCCGCGCTGAACGTCCGCATCTACTCGATCGCCGGAGAGGCCAGGACGCTCGCCGGCGCCACGGTCTCCTCGGCGTTCAACATCGGGATCACCGTGGCCCCGTGGCTCGGCGGGCTGGCGATCGGCGCGGGGCTCGGGTACTCGTCCGTCGCCTGGACCGGTGCCGCGCTCGGTGTGGTGACCCTCGCCACCGTGCCCCTCGCCTCCGCCCTGGGCGGGCACCCGCGAGACGCCGGCCCCGCCCCGTCACTCCCGGCGACCTGACCTCCGCGCGGGCGGACGGTGCCGGACGGGCCTCACCCGTGACCGTACCTTTGACCGTGATCGGAAGCGGTCCCCGCCGGAGGCGTTCCGATGAGCGGGGACGGGCGCTCACTACACTGGGGCCGTCGTAGGACGGGGAGGTGGCCGGTGGGCAGGTGGGTCGAGGTCGGTGACCGGGCCTGGGTACGGCGCCACACCGAGCTCGACCTGTCGCTCGGCCTGGTGGCGGGCGAGCGCGCCTGCCTGGTGATCGACACCGGTCCCGACGAGGTGCGCGGCGCCGAGTTCGCGGCGGCCGTCCGCGAGCTCACCGGCCTTCCGTGGTCGGTGGTGCTGACCCACGCGCACTTCGACCACAGCTTCGGCACGGCGGCGTTCGGGCGGTGCCCGGTGTGGGCCCATCCCGTCTGCGCGATCGACCTCGCGGAGACCGGCGAAGCACAGCGCACGACCTGGGCCGGGCACTACCGCGACCAGGGAGCCCCCGAAGCCGCCGCCCACATCGAGTCCGCACGGATCGTGCCGCCCGATCGGCTCGTCGGGGGCGCCGAGGCCGTCGAGGCGGTCCGATGCGCCGACGGCGCCGGGGTCATCGACGGCGTCGGGGATGTCAGGGCCACTGCCGAGATCGACCTCGGCGGGCGGCTGGTACGGCTGTCGCACCCGGGCCCCGGGCACACCGACCACGATCTGGTGGTCCACGTGCCCGACAGCGCCCTGGTCTTCGCCGGAGACCTGGTGGAGCAGGGCGCGCCCCCGTCGTTCGGCGACGCCTTCCCGGCGGCGTGGCCGTACGCCCTCGACCGGGTGCTCGCCCTCGGGGCCCGTACGGTCGTGCCTGGCCACGGCGAGCCCGTGGACGCCGCGTTCGTGGCCCGCCAGCGGGACGAGCTCGCCGAGGTCGCGGAGCTGTGCCGGGCGGTCGGGGCCGCGGAGCTCTCGGTGCCCGAGCGGGCCCGACATCACGGGCGGCCCGTACGAGCGCGACCGCTGGGCGGTGGAATCCCGCCGCCC
>NZ_JBEZFH010000071.1:0-32133 GCF_040649355.1 Sphaerisporangium sp. NPDC049002
GCGCGGGGGCGGGACCCGGGCTCAGCGGGAGGGCGGGCCCTCCTTGGGCTGGGAGAAGAGACCGCCCAGGCCCTCAAGGGCCTTGCCCATCTCGGAGGGCACGATCCAGAGCTTGTTGGCGTCGCCCTTGGCGATCTCGGGAAGCGTCTGGAGGTACTGGTAGGCGAGCAGCTGCTGGTCGGGGTTTCCCTCGTGGATGGCCCGGAACACCATCGCGATGGCGTCCGCCTGGCCCTTGGCGCGCATGGCCTGGGCCTCCGCGTCGGCCTGGGCGCGCAGCACCGCGGCCTCGGCCTCGCCGCGCGCCCTGAGGACGGCGGCCTGCCGCTCGCCCTCCGCGGTGAGGATCGCCGACTGCTTCTGCCCCTCGGCCGACAGGATGGAGGCGCGCTTGTCGCGGTCGGCCCGCATCTGCTTCTCCATCGAGTCCTGGATGGAGGCCGGGGGATCGATGGCCTTCAGCTCGACGCGGTTGACCCGTATGCCCCACCTGCCGGTGGCCTCGTCGAGCACCCCGCGAAGCTCGGAGTTGATGTCCTCGCGGGAAGTCAGCGTGCGCTCCAGATCCATGCCGCCGACGACGTTGCGCAGAGTGGTGACCGTCAGCTGCTCGACGCCGGTGAGGAAGTTGGCGATCTCGTACGTCGCGGCCTTGGGGTCGGTCACCTGGAAATAGATCACCGTGTCGATCGACACCACGAGGTTGTCGGAGGTGATCACAGGCTGCGGGGGAAAGGAGACGACCTGTTCGCGCAGGTCGACCGTGGTCTTCACCCCGTCGATGAAAGGCACGACGATGTTGAGCCCCGGAGTGAGCGTGCGATGGTAACGCCCGAGCCGCTCGATGATGAACGCCTGCGCCTGCGGCACGATGCGAATGGTGCGATATAAAGCGAACCCCGCGATGGCCACCACGATCATGGCGACGACGAGCTGTGTCATGAGCACTCCGACCCGACGAATCCGATGAGCCCCCGGCCGGAATGATATTTGGTCTGGCCTTTACTTGTTCGTTTAACCACGCGAGTGAATCGCGCGAATCAGAGAATCACCCGGCCGCGTGGCCGATTTCTTTGATCATCCGGGAAGCGCGCGGGCGTACCACCGGCCTTCGGCGCTGCGCTCAAGGCTCAGGGGCACGCCGAAGGTGCGGGAGAGGTTGTCGGCGGTCATGACGTACTCGATCGGGCCCTGGGCCACCACGGACCCGTGACGCAGCAGCAGCACGTGCGTGAAGCCGCTCGGCACCTCCTCCACGTGGTGGGTGACCAGCACCATGGTCGGGGCCTTCGCGTCGTAGGCGAGCGTCGACAGGCGGCGCACGAGGTCCTCACGGCCGCCGAGGTCGAGGCCGGCCGCGGGCTCGTCGAGCAGCAGCAGCTCGGGGTCGGGCATGAGCGCCCGCGCGATCTGCACGCGCTTCCGCTCTCCCTCGGAGAGGGTGCCGAACTTCCGCCTGATCAGATGGGCGCAACCGAGCTGGTCGATGAGCTCGACCGCCCGCGTGACGTCGCCCGAGTCGTACTCCTCGTTCCAGCGGCCGAGGATGGCGTACGACGCGGTGAGCACGAGGTCGATCACCTTCTCCTCCGGCGGCACCTTCTCGGCCAGCGCCGCACTGGCGAGGCCGATGCGAGGCCGCAGGTCGAAGACGTCCGTCTGGCCGAGCCGCTCGCCGAGGATCTCCACCGAGCCCTCGCTGGGGTACAGAAGGGCCGCCGCGACCTGCAGCAGCGTCGTCTTCCCCGCCCCGTTGGGGCCGATCACGACCCAGCGCTCGTCCTCCTCGACGGTCCAGTCGATGCCCCGCAGCAGGGCCGCGCCATCTCTGCGGACGGCGACGTCCTGGAGCCGAAGCACCTGACCACCCATCCCGAATACCTCCTGACATGTTCCCCCGGATCAACCCAGCTCATCTGGATCAACCCGGTGCCACCGGGCGAGTCGCCCCGCCCAGTGTCCCTCCGGACCAAACCTATTGCAGCATCAGCGCATATCGTGGTTCGGTGCACCCGGATTCACCGATCTCCGCCACCTTGGTCGCATGGGGCAACGCTTGGCTTGCCGGACATGTTGGCCTCGACGAGGCTGTCGACCGGCTGGAGCGCGCGGCGGGACCGCAGGTCGTCTCAAGTGAGGTGACCGACGCCCCTCTGCGCGGCTTCCTCGCCGACCTGCGCGTCGAGGGCATGAGTGCCCTGCGCCTGGCCCTTCCGGCCGCGGGCGACCCGCTCGGCCTGACCGGCCCTCCCCCCTTCACCATGGCCGCCGTGGACGCCGGGCAGGCGGCGACGGCCGTGCTCCCCGGCAGGTCCCTGGGCATGGTCCCCTCCGCGGACCGTCGTGGGTCGTCCTACTCCGGAGTCCGCTGGACCCTGATGGAGGCGGGCACCGCCACGCCGGACATCCCCGGGCTCACCGACGCGGAGCACGCGCTGACCATGGCCATGCTCTCGGCCACCGACGCGTTGCTCTCGGTCGAGGGCCCGGCCAAGGGTCAGCCCTCGATCAGGACCACCGACGACGGCCTCGCGCCCGGCTACCCCGCGCGGGCTCACAGGGTCGCCGCCCTCACGGCGCGGCTCGCCTCGGTGCTGCGCGTCGCCGACGAGCGCGGGCTCACCTCGGGCCAGATCGCGGTGCGGAACGAGGCCCTGCGCGACCTCGACCGCGCGGTGCGGCGCGCCCGCGTGGCCGCCCACCACGCGATCATCGAGACCCGCACCTCGCCGGAGTCCCTGAGGACCCCTCCGGGCGGCTCCCGCTCGCGGCCGGGCAACGCTCATCCGCGTGGCGTGTAGCCGTGGCGCACGGCGTACAGGGCCGCCTGGGTGCGATCCTGCACGCCGAGCTTCATCAGCACGTTCGACACGTGGGTCTTGACGGTCTTCTCGGCGACGACGAGCGCCCTGGCGATCTCGCGGTTCGACCGGCCTGAGGCGATCAGCGCGAGGACCTCGCGCTCCCGCTCGGTCAGCACGGCGATGGGCGCGTGCCCGGCGGGCTCCTCCGCGCCGGTCAGCATGGCCTCGGCCGCCTCCGGCGCCAGCAGCACCTGTCCGCCGTGCACCGAACGGATGGCCTGCACGAGCGCGGCCGGGTCCACGTCCTTGTAGAGGAAGCCCGAGGCGCCCGAGCGCATGGCGGGAGCCACGTCCCCCCTGTCGCTCACCGACGTCAGCACGATCACCCGTACGTGGAGGCCACGCCCGGACAGCTCGCGCAGGGCGCCGAGGCCGTCCAGCACGGGCATTTTGAGGTCGAGCAGGAGCACGTCGGGGGACAGTGACGCGACCAGGGCGACGGCCTCGGCCCCGTCGGCCGCCTCACCCACGATTTCGAGGTCGTCCTGCAGTTCGAGGAACGTGCGCAGGCCCTGGCGCACGACGGGGTGGTCGTCGGCGATGAGGACCCGGATCACGCGGCCACGTCCAGCCGTACGGTCGTGCCCGCGCCCGGCTCCGAGGAGACCAGCAGCGAGCCGCCGGCGGCCTCCGCCCGGTCTCTCATCGACAGGAGCCCGAGGCCGCGGGTCGTGGGCGTCTCCACCTCGAAGCCCTCCCCGTCGTCGCTGACCTCCAGCCTGAGCCGGGATCCCTCGGTCTGGAGGCACACCTCTATCGACGACGCGTTCGCGTGCCTGAGCGCGTTGTGGAGGGCCTCCTGGGCCACACGAAGCACGGCCACCTCCGTCGCGGGGGGCAGATCGCAGAACGGGGTGGAGGTGAAGGAGATCGTCACGGGGTACAGGCGGTCGAGCAGGGCGACGTGCTTGCGCAGCGTCTCGGCCAGCCCGTGCCGGTCGAGCTCGGCCGGGCGCAGCTCGACGATCACGGCCCTGAGCTCGGCCAGCGCCTCTCCCGCCAGCCGCTGGACACGGTCGATCTCGGTCATGGCACGCCGCGGGTCGGAGGCGACCAGCGAGGCCGCCGCCTGGGCGGTGAGCCGCAGCGAGAACAGCTTCTGGGTCACGGCGTCGTGCAGCTCGCGCGCCATGCGGTTGCGCTCCTCGACGATCGTCAGCTCGCGGCCCCGCTCGTACAGCCGGGCGTTGGTGATCGCTATCGCCGCGTGCGCCGCGAACAGGGTGAGCAGATCCTGGTCCTCCTCGGTGAACCCGCCGGGGGCGCGCTTGTCCGACAGGAAGACGATGCCGAGGACCTGGTCGGCGTCGCGGATCGGCACGCCGATGAAGTCCTTGAGCACCGGGTGCGCGGCCGGCCACCACTCGAAGCGCGGGTCCCGGCGGATGTCCGGCAGGCGCACGGGAGCCGCCTCCTGGAGCATCGCGGCCAGCATGCCGTGCTGGCGAGGGAGCGGGCCGATGGCCTCCCACTGCTTGTCGCTGACGCCCTCCGCGACGAACTCCGCGAACGAGCCGTCGTCGTCGGGCACGCCGAGCGCCGCGTAACGGGCGTCGAGCAGCGTGCGCGCCGAGCGCACGATCACCTGGAGCACCTCGCGGACCGACAGGTGCCGGGTGACGGCGAGCACCGCGGAGCTGACCGCGTGCAGCACGGCGTCGCGTTCTGTGTCACGCCGGCTGGCCGGTTCGGTCGTCACGACCACACTGTAGGCGCGACGCACGCGTGGGACGGCTCGGCCGATGGTCCTAGGTCCACGCACACGCACCGCCTAGGCCTATGAGCCCGGCCAGGAGCGGCCGGAGGCCCGATGTCCGGCGGGCCTGCCGTTCCTAGCGTCGTGACCATGACAGAAGACATCCGAACCACCCCGGACACACGCCCCACGGCCCTGGTCACCGGGGCCTCCCGAGGCCTCGGACGCGCCCTGGCCCACGCCCTCGCCGCCGAGGGCTGGCGGCTCGTCGTCACCGCGCGCGGCGCCGCCGACCTGGAGGAGACCGCGCGGGAGACCGGCGCGACCGCGCTGGCCGGGGACGTCGCCGATCCCGCGCACCGCGAGCGCCTGGCGCGCGCCGCACACGAACTCGGCGGCCTGGACCTGCTGGTCAACAACGCCGGCTCGCTCGGGGCCGTACCGCTGCCCCCGCTGGCGGCCTACCCCCTGGACGCGCTCTCCGGCGCCCTCACGACCAACGTGCTCGCGCCCCTCGCGCTGATCCAGGCGACGCTGCGCGGGCTGCGCGAGCGCGGGGGCGCCGTGGTGAACGTCTCGTCCGACGCCGCGGTGGAGGCGTACGAGGGCTGGGGCGGGTACGGCCTGACGAAGGCGGCGCTCGACCAGCTCTCCCACGTGCTCGCTGTCGAGGAGCCCGAACTCGCCGTCTGGTGGGTGGACCCCGGCGAGATGCGCACGCGCATGCTGGCGGACGCGATCGGAGAGGAGGACGCCGCCGGCGCGGCCGATCCGGAGACCGTGGCCGCGTTCCTGGTCGACCTGGTCAAGAGGCGGCCCGCGAGCGGCCGGGTGACCCGGTGATCGCCTTCGACCTCCCGAGGGTCCGCGAGGCGCACGAGCCGCCGGAGGCGCGCGGGCTGGCGCGCGACGCCGTACGCCTCATGGTGACCGGCACGGACTCCGGCTCCGTCACCCACCACACCTTCACCGACCTGCCCGGCCTGCTCCGTCCCGGTGACGTGCTCGTGGTCAACGACTCGGCCACCCTGCCCGCGGCCGTGCCGCTGGACCGGCTCACCGTCCACTTCTCCACCGAGCGCGAGGACGGCTCGTGGCTGGTGGAGTTGCGGCGCCGATCGGCGGGCGCCACCGGGCCGTACGCGGGAGGGGAGCCCGGGGAGTGGCTGCCGCTCCCGGGAGGCGCGACGCTGCGCCTGCTGGGGCGCGAGACGCCGAGACTCTGGCGGGCGGCCCTCGACCGGGACGTGCCGGGCTACCTGCGGGAGTACGGGCTGCCCATCCGGTACTCCTACGTGGAGCGCGACTGGCCGCTGTCGGCCTACCAGACCGTCTTCGGCGTGCGGCCGGGCAGCGCCGAGATGCCGAGCGCCGGGCGGCCGTTCAGCCACGAGCTGGTCACGGCCCTCGTCAGCCGGGGCATCGTGGTCGCCCCGATCACCCTGCACACCGGCGTCGCGTCGCCGGAGAAGGACGAACCGCCCTACCCCGAGCGCTTCGCGGTGTCGTCACAGACGGCGCGGCTGGTCAACCAGGCCGAGGGCCGGGTCATCGCGGTCGGCACGACGGTCGTGCGGGCGCTGGAGACGGCCGTGCCGCCCGGCACCGGGGAGGTACGCGCGGCCGAGGGCTGGACCTCGCACGTCGTCACCCCGGAGGCCGGGGTCCACGCGGTGGACGGGCTGATCACCGGCCTGCACGAGCCCCATTCGAGCCATCTAATGATTCTGTCGGCCATCGCGGGCGAGGAGCTTGTCTCCAGGTCTTACGAGGAGGCGTTGCGCGAAGGGTACCTGTGGCACGAATTCGGGGACCTGAATCTGATCATCTCAGATCAACTCCGCATAAAGTGATGCACAAGGACGTTCCAAGTCGATAGTTCGATGCTGGGTCACGTCCGAATCCGAGCCACCTCTACGGGAGATCACCCATGCGTCGGCACCTCTCCGCACTTGCCGCACTGACCCTCGCCGGGTCCCTGGCGGGCGCCTCGCTCGCCGTTCCCGCGTTGGCGGACGCCCCGGCCGCGACCGCGACCGCGAGCGCCACCCAGGCGGTCGCCGCCCCGCAGTCACCGCTTTACACCAGCGTGGTCTGGAACAAGTACGTGCGACGCGGGGGTTACATCACGTATACGCTGAAGAGCACCAACAAGGGCGAATGGTCGACGGACCTCGCCGGCATCTTCGGCAGGCTTCCCAAGGGTGCCAGCAAGGCCCGCGTGGTCGGAAAGGCCTCCGGGACCTACTGCGGGATCTCGGGCCGCGACCTGTTCTGCATCTACGACACCCTCAAGCCCAACCGCTCGACCACCCTCAAGGTCCGGGTGTGGCTGAAGAAGAGCACCACGGGCACTGCCGCCGCGCAGTTCGGCCACTTCTCCATTGACGTCCCCGAGGGTGTCGACGTCACCAACGAGGAGGAGCTGGAGAAGCTCGACATCCAGAGCCAGGTCAAGTACCGCACGTTCAAGACCCGGATCCTCCGCTGACCTACCCCTTTCGACGAGCCTTTTCCGGAGCGGCCACCGCACACGCGGTGGCCGCTCCGTCGTCTTCGTTCGAGGGAACTCCTTGGAGCGTCAGGCCGTTGCGCGGGGGAGACAGCTCATGTGCGGGGGAGATGGCTCATAGCGCTTTTGTAAGCGCATGAGCAGCGATGTCTTTATAAAGGCCAAATAGGTGGCCACAACGCAGTGGATCATGATAGAAACACTGCGGTTCACTCATGGACTTTCCGGTCCGCGATCTCGTTCCCCGGAGAAGTCCGTGTTCCCTGCCCGGGAACCTTGAGTTCCCACCCCCTGCTCTTTGACCCCCTGGGAGACGTGCATGCGCCACCCCCTTGCCAAAATCGCGACGACGGTCGTCACCGTCCCGCTCGCGGGCGCTCTGCTGTTCGGCGTCGCCCCCGCCTCCGCCGCCCCGGCCACCAGCGCCGCGGCCAAGACCACCACGGTGAAGACCGCCGACGACCCCTACTCCGCCTTCTCGGTCAAGGTGACCGCGACCAAGAAGGTCAGGCGCGGCGGCACGATCACCTACCGGATCAAGGGCCTCAACAAGGGCCCATGGCTGGCGGACGCCTTCTATCTCGGCGGCATCCTGCCGAAGGGCATCCGCGGCACCATCTACTACGACGGCCCCAAGGGCACCACGTGCGACTTCTTCCCCGACGGCTTCTGGTGCTGGCCGCCCTACGCCCTGGAGAAGGGCGAGGACAGCTGGCTGACCATCTCGTTCAAGCTCAAGAAAAGTGTCAAGGGCACTGTGAAGGCCGACCTGGGCGTGAACACCTGGGACTGGCCGACCGGTGCTGAGGACCTCAGCAGGGAAGAGCTGAAGAGGATGGGCATCAAGAGCTGGTACTTCACCAAGAAGGTGAAGACCACGGTCGTCGGCTAGCCGTACGAACGCAAGGGCCGCCCGCCGACGCGCGGGCGGCCCTTTCAGGCGGCGATGGCGGCGTCGTGCCGCACGCGGGGGCCGCCCGACACCGTGGCCTGCGCGATGCCGGCGAGGACGCGCCTGGTGACATGCTCCTCGGACCCGTACGCGATCACCGGGAACATCGTCACCTCCACGACGAGGCCCCTGGCCGCGATCACCCGGCCAAGGGAGGCCAGCAAGGTGTCGTCTCCCACGAAGGCGGGACCGGTCGCCAGCTCGCCGTCACGGTCGCAGAACCGCAGGCCGATCGGCCTGACCGGTGCGCCCGCGTCGATCGCCGCCTGGAACATCGCCGGGCGGAACGGCCCCACTCCCCTCCCGCACCAGGTGGTGCCCTCCGGGAAGGCCGCCACCGACTGGCCGGCGCGCAGCGCGTCCGCGACCGTGCGCACGGTGGCGGGAAGCGTGGAGAGACGGTCGCGATCGATGAAGATCGCGCCGCCGCCCGCCACGAGGGACCGGATCACGGGCCATTCCGCGATCTCGCTCTTGGCGAGGGGCCGGCACTGCATCGTGGCGGCGATCACCAGGGGATCCAGCCAGGAGACATGGTTGGCGACCAGAAGGGCGCCGCCCGTTTCCGCGGGAGCCACCGCCGAGCCGCCCGCCACCACCGGGCCGCCCCTCTCCGCGGGCATCATCGAGCCGCCCGCCTGACGGACCTCCAGGCGCACTCCCAGGACCCACAGGAAGAGCCGGGCCCAGACCATGGCCACGACGGCGCGGCGGGCGTCGCCGAACCGGGGCGCGACGAAGGCCCACGGAAGGCCAACCAGCATCACCGCGACGGCTCCCAGCAGCCGCAAGGCCCGCCGAGCCGGTCCGGCCATGTCCGCAGGGGCCGAGACGCAGGCCGCGACCGTGCACGGCGCCACGGGCAGCCAGGGGCTCATGCCGTCACCCCGAGGAAGTGCCGCAGGTAGCGGGTGTCGATGTTGGCCAGCGAGAGCAGCACGAAGAAGTCGGCCGCGCCGAAGGCGGGGTCGTGCGCGGGCGCGCCGCAGATCCACGAACCGAGCCTCAGGTAGCCGCGCAGCAGCTTCGGCATCACGAACTCGCCCGGACGCGGCACGCCCTCGCCGGACCAGGGGGTGCGCGGCGTCACGCGGTACTCCTCCGGCCCGAGGGGGATCCGGTCGAGCACGCCCGCGGCCGTCGCCCCGCCGTCGTCCAGCGGGATCGAGCAGCACCCCCCGAGCCAGGTGTAGCCCCCGCTGACCATGTACCGGGCGATCCCCGCCCACATCAGCCCGACCACCGTTCCACCGCGATGGTCGGGGTGAACGCACGTACGCCCGACCTCGACCATGCCCTGGCGGATGCCGGCCAGCGCCGACAGGTCGAACTCGCTGTCTGAGTAGAGCCGGTCGGCCCGGCCCGGCGCCAGCATCCGGTACGTCCCGACCACCGTGTCGCCGGAGCGCACGAGCAGGTGGTCGCAGTAGGTGTCGAACCGGTCCACGTCCAGCCCGGAGATCGGAGAGTCCAGGCGGGCCCCCATCTCCTCGGCGAACACCTCGTAGCGGAGCCGTTGGGCCGCCCGCATGTCGGCGGCGGTCCTGGCGAGCCCCACGGTGTAGCGGCCGCGCGCGTCGGACAGGACTCGTTCGTCGAGACGGACACGGGGATCGGGCCCGGATTCCGTGAGGGCGCCGACGCTGCTCACGCCGTGGACGGGATGGGCAAAAGCCTGGGTCATGGCATGCCTCCTCATGTGGCACACCCATGAAGACATGGGCAGATGGCCATCTGCCGTCCGTATGGTGAACCGCTTGCACGCTCACTCTGAGCGGTCGGTAGCGTTGTCCGCGATGAAGCAGAGAACGCTTTTGATCACGCTGACCGGCCCCGACCGGCCTGGAGTGACATCCAGGTTGTTCACCGTGCTGGCCTCATTTCCCGTCAACGTCGCCGACGTCGAGCAGGTCGTGATTCGCGGCCGGCTGATCCTCGGCGTTCTTGTCTCGTACGCCGGCGGGCCGCCGACCGGCACCGGCGGCACGCTCGGCGCCATGTGGGCCGCGGTGGAGCGCGTCGCGGAGGACCTCGGCATGGAGGTCGAGCTGACCACCGGCTCCGACCTGAAGGAGAAGCGCCGAAGGGGGCGCCTCCACGTGACCGTCCTCGGCAACCCCCTGCAACCCGCCGCCATGGCCGGGATCGCGGGCCGCATCGCCGCGGCCGGGGCCAACATCGACCGCATCGAACGGCTGGCGCTCCTGCCGGTCACCTGCATCGAGCTGGCGATCTCCGGGGCCGACTCCGTCGCGCTGCGCGCCGAGCTGACCGCCGAGGCCGTGCTCCAGCAGGTCGACGTCGCCGTGCAGCGCTCCGGCCTCCACCGCAGGGCCAAGCGGCTGATCGTGATGGACGTCGACTCCACGCTCATCCAGGGCGAGGTGATCGAGCTGCTGGCCCGCCACGCGGGCTGCATGGACGAGGTGGAGAAGATCACCACGTCCGCCATGCGCGGCGAGCTCGACTTCGCGGCCTCGCTGCGCGAGCGCGTGGCGCTGCTCGAAGGGCTCCCTGAGAGCGTCTTCGACCTCGTCCGCAAGGAGGTCGTGCTGACTCCTGGGGCTCGCACCCTGGTGCGCACCCTGAAGCGGCTCGACTACCGCTTCGCCATCGTCAGCGGCGGCTTCACGCAGATCACCGACTCGCTGGTCTCCGAGCTCGGCATCGACTACTCCGCCGCCAACACCCTTGAGGTGGTCGACGGCAAGCTCACCGGCCGCGTGGTGGGCGAGATCGTCGACCGTCCCGGCAAGGCACGCGCCCTGGAACGGTTCGCCCAGCAGGCGGGCATCCCCATCAGCCAGACCGTGGCGATCGGCGACGGCGCCAACGACCTCGACATGATCGCCGCCGCGGGGCTGGGCATCGCCTTCAACGCCAAGCCCGTGCTACGTCAGGCCGCCGACGCCGCGGTGAACGTGCCCTACCTGGACGCGATCCTGTACCTGCTCGGCATCTCACGCGACGAGGTCGAGGCCGCCGACGCCGAGGACGGCCTGCCGCCGCAGGGGCCCACCCTGCCCCCTGAGTGACCCTCAGGCCTGGCGGGTCCTTGGGGTCCGGCCAGGCCCGCGGTCCTCGGGGTCGCAGCCGGTCTGCGGTCTTCGGGGTCGCGGCTAGGCCGGGCGGTCCTTGGGGTTCCAGCGGCTGACCAGGCGCCCGTCTCCCGGGCCGAGGTCCGCCCAGCCGCCCGTCTCCAGCACGGCGAAGGCGCCGGGCGGGAAGCCCTCGTCGTCGTGGGAGAGGGTGAGGTTCATGATCAGCTCGTGTACGCCGGGATTGTGCCCCACCAGCAGGAGCGTCGACACCTCGTCATCGGTGCGTCCGATGAGCTCCAGCAGCTCGTCGGGGTACGCCTCGTAGATCTCGCTCTCCAGGTGCACCGGGGCGTCCGGGGCGAGGCCGGCCAGAGCGAGCTCGGCGGTCTGCCGGGTCCTCGTGGACGGCGAGCACAGCACCAGATCGGGTGACAGGCCCATCTGTCTCAGGGTCTCACCGGCCCGCCCGGCGTCCTGCTCGCCGCGATCGGTCAGGGGACGTTCCCTGTCGGCCAGCCCGGGCACGTGCGCGGCCTTGGCATGTCTCAGGACGATGAGCGTGTTCACTCCCCCAACTATCCCATTACACGCGTACGGCTACCGCCCTGATCGGACGGTAGCCGTACGTTCTTGGGAAAGGCTTCCCGGGCACCGCGCCTGGCGCCCCCGGCCTTCACCGGGTCTTGCCAGGCACTAGGTCAGGCACTAGGTCAGGCCGGGGCTGTGACTGGGTCAGGCCGGGACGAGACTGGGGTCAGCTCGACACCTTCTCGGTCTCGACCTTCTCGCTCTCGTCGCCGTTGGCCGTGGCGATGGTGTTCGAGCGCCGCTTGGAGACGACGATGGCACCGACCACGATCACGACCGCGACCACCGTGACGCCGATGCGCAGCACCGCGTTGTCGGCGTACGTGACGACGGCGGGAGCGATGAGCAGGGCCACGAGGTTCATGACCTTGATCAGCGGGTTGATCGCCGGACCGGCGGTGTCCTTGAACGGGTCACCGACGGTGTCACCGATGATCGTGGCCTCGTGCGCGGCCGAACCCTTGCCTCCGTGGTGGCCGTCCTCGACGAGCTTCTTGGCGTTGTCCCAGGCGCCACCGGAGTTGGCCAGGAACACCGCCATCAGCGTGCCGCAGGCGATCGCGCCAGCGAGGTAGGCGCCGAGCGGCCCGTACCCGAGGGCGAAGCCGACCGCGATCGGCGTCATGACGGCGAGCAGGCCGGGCGTGGCCAGCTCGCGCAGCGAGTCACGGGTGCAGATGTCCACCACGCGGCCGTAGTCGGGCAGCTCGGTGCCGGCCATGATGCCCGGCTTGGTGCGGAACTGCTCACGCACCTCGAACACGACCCGCCCGGCCGCGCGGCCCACGGCGCTGATGGCGAGCCCGGAGAACAGGAACACCACCGCCGCGCCGATGATCAGGCCGACGAGCACGTTGGGCGAGTCGACGCTGAGGCTGAACGTGCTGAAGGTGCCCAGCGCCTCCTTGACCCCGGCGCTCGCCTTGGCCAGTTCGAGCTCGACCGCCGTACGGAACGAGCCGAACAGCGCGGTCGCCGCGAGCACGGCCGTCGCGATCGCGATGCCCTTGGTGATCGCCTTGGTGGTGTTGCCCACCGCGTCGAGGGAGGTGAGGATGCGAGCGCCCTCGCCCTCGACGTCGCCGGACATCTCGGCGATGCCCTGGGCGTTGTCGGAGACCGGGCCGAAGGTGTCCATGGACACGATCACGCCGACGGTGGTGAGCAGGCCGGTGCCGGCCAGGGCGACCGCGAACAGCGCCACGGTCACGTTGCCGAAGCCCAGCAGGAACGCCCCGTACACCGCACCGCCGATGAGCAGCGCGGAGTAGACGGCCGACTCCAGCCCGACGGCGATCCCGGACAGGATGACGGTGGCGGGACCGGTCAGCGAGCTCTCACCGATGTCCTTGACCGGACGGCGGTTCGTCTCGGTGAAGTACCCGGTGAGCACCTGGATGGCGCTCGCCAGGACCAGGCCGATCAGCACCGCGCCGATGGCGATCAGGCGCGGGTCGGAGTTCAGGCCGGCGATGCTGTCGCTGACGTCGGTGAGCTGCGAGAAGGAGCTCGGCAGGTAGGCGAACGCCGCGACCGCGACCAGGACGGCCGAGATCGCCGCCGAGATGAAGAACCCGCGGTTGATGGCCGCCATGCCGTTGCGGTCGCCGCTCCGGGGAGCCGTGGTGAAGATGCCGATGATCGCGGTGAGCACACCGATCATGGGAACGATCAGCGGGAACACCAGGCCCTCGGTGCCGAAGGCTGCCTTGCCGAGGATGAGGCTCGCGACCAGCATGACCGCGTAGGACTCGAACAGGTCGGCCGCCATGCCGGCGCAGTCGCCGACGTTGTCGCCCACGTTGTCGGCGATGGTGGCGGCGTTGCGCGGGTCGTCCTCGGGGATCCCCTGCTCGACCTTGCCGACCAGGTCGGCGCCCACGTCGGCGGCCTTGGTGAAGATGCCGCCGCCGACTCGCATGAACATCGCGAGCAGCGCCGCGCCGAAGCCGAAGCCCTCAAGCACGCTCGGGGCGTCGCCCTTGTAGACGAACACCACGATCGCGGCGCCCAGCAGGCCGAGCCCGACGGTGAACATGCCGGCCACGCCACCGGTACGGAAGGCGATGCGCATCGCGACCTTCTCGCCCGCGTCACGGGCGGCGGCGGCGACGCGGACGTTCCCGCGCACGGCAAGCCACATGCCCATGAAGCCGGTCAGCGCGGAGAACACCGCGCCGACCACGAAGAACACCGACCGGCCGATGGCCACGCCGGTCGTCTCCGCGGGAAGCAGGAAGAGCAGGAACGGGATGATCACTACGAAGATCGCAAGTGTCCGGAACTGCCGCGTGAGATACGCGGCGGCGCCTTCCTGTACGGCTCGCGAGATGTTCTGCATCCGCTCGGTGCCTTGACCGGCGGCGAGCACCTCTCTGACGAGACCACCGGCGACGGCGAGCGCGAGCAGCGCCACCGCGGCCACCACGATCACGATCGTGAGATGGGAACCACTAAGGGATACCGCTGCGGCGTCGTCAGCGGCGAGATAGAGCCTAGACATCCGTCCTCCTCGGCCAGACGGGTAGGTCCACGCGCGGACCGCGCAGCGAAGTCAGTCGGGGGGGCGGCGCGCATCCGAGCTGGATTGGCAGTGCCGCTTCCGGTAGCGTCCGCAGACCTGCCCGCAGGGCGACGTCGATCTGCGGGGACAAAACCTTGGCCGGTGCGGGGAGTCTACGCAGGCACGCGCGAGATATGAAGCCTCTTCAGCCAGCCAATTAGGCACTCGTCCAGTAAGCGACGCGGCTTTGCCCAGTAACAACGCGGTTTTCCCCGCCCGGCCCGCCGCGACGTCCGGATTACGGACAGTCCTTTATTGCCAAATTATTAGGCCCTATAGACCTACGGACATGCCGAAACCCAGCACCGAACCGGTCGGCGCTCGCCCGGGAGTCGGGAATGATCCCCTTGACCTGCGGGGACCCCAGGTACGCGAGCCGGCGCCGCGAACGCGAGTCGTCCGGGCATACGCGGGCGTACGCGAGTGGTCCGGCGTAGGCGAGTCGTCCGGGCGTACACGAGTCGTCCGGGCGTACGCGAAAGGGAGCCCACGGCGCGGGAGCCTCTCGGACGTACACGAGGGGAAGTTCCAACACGGAGGAATTCCGCCCGGGACGTACGGACCGGTCGCGCGGGCGAGCTGGTGGGCACCGTGCCGGAGGGAGGCACCCGACCTGGCTCGGGAGTTGTCCGAGCTGGTCGGGCGGACGTCTTCGCCGCTTCAGGCGGTCACCCCGGGCAGCCCTTCAGTCGGCCGCTGCGGGTGATCGCTTCAAGCGGATGGCCAAGTGACCGCTGCGAGCGGCTGCTCAAGCGGTCTCCTGGAAGCCGTTTCAAGCGGTGGCGAAGCCGGTGGTGGCCGCGGGCCAGCTCATCCTGATCCGCAGCCCTTTCGCACTCGGATACACCTCGACGTCATCCGCCAGCGCGGCGATGACGGCGATGCCGAACCCGGACATCAGCGTGTCGGCGGGGAGAAGGCTGGCCAACGCGGTGCCGTTGACCGGCGTTGGCGCCCCATCCTCATCCATGTACGCCTGTTCCAGGTCGTCACTCGGTGCCGAGTCGGTGACCGTGACCTCGAAGCGTCCCGACTCGTCGCACAACTCGATGCGGATCGGCTCGCCGGGGCAGTGAACGCGATGTGCCTCCACTGCCCGCGAGCAGGCCTCACCCACAGCGAGCCGCACTTCGTCCAGCAACGCCTCCGCGACTCCAGTGCGGCGGGCGATGGCCGTAGCGACCAGCCGCGCCGTGCGCACGTGAGCCGGAAGTGCGCTGAACGTCAGCTCAACGGTGGCCATGACTACTTGTCTCGGCCGTGAGCTTCCTTGGCCTCTTCGACCGAGGCGTAAATCCCGAAGACCTTGGTGAGACCGGTGATCCGGAAGATCTTCAGGATGCGCTCCTGCGTACAGACGAGCTCCAGGGAGCCGTCGTGCGCACGAACGCGCTTGAGCCCGCCGACCAGGACGCCAAGTCCAGTGGAATCCAGGAAGTCCACCTTCTCCATGTTGACGAGAAGGTGGAAGTTACCCTTGTTGACCAGGTCGATCAGCAGCTCACGCAGCCTCGGCGCGGTATAGACGTCGATCTCACCCTCGACTTCCACGATGGTGAGTCGGTCTTCAGTGTGGTGGTCCAACTTCAGATCCACAGATCCTCCAGCGCCTTGCCTGCCGAGTCCACGACGAGGGGTCTGACATGCTGGGACCCCAAGTCCCAGCGCGCAATACCCTGACGCGCGGCATTCAACCACGCCCCGCCTTCGTGTCTATACGAAATCACGACTCCGGGCGACTCTCCCCCAAGATGCCAAACTGGAAACCAGTGACTCCGACCACCTCACCCTCACGGCGAGCCGGCCCGATACTCTCGCGCCTGCTCGCGGCACCCGCGCGCCGGGAGCGTGTCACCCATGTAGAGCACGTTCCCGCACGTCAGGCGGGCGAAGCGCGTTGGCCCGACTGGGTCGACGAGCTTCTTGTAAGCCGTCTGCGAAATCAGGGCGTGGACGGCCTCTGGGAGCATCAGGTGACCGCCGCCGAGCTGGTTCATCGTGGCCAAAACGTGATCATTGCCACAGGCACGGCTTCGGGAAAATCACTCGCCTACCTGGTGCCGGCCGTGTCGGAGATACTCTCCGGGGGTTCCGTCCTCTACCTCACGCCGACCAAGGCGCTCGCCGCCGACCAGTCGCGGACGTTGAGAGACTTAAAGCTCGCGCAGTTGCGGGCCGCCACCTACGACGGGGACACCCCGCCCGAGGAGCGTCAGTGGGTGCGCCGGCACGCCAACTACGTGTTGACCAACCCCGACATGCTCCACCGGTCGATGCTGCCCCACCACTCGTCGTGGTCGTCCTTCTGGCGGAGGCTGAGGGTGGTGGTGATCGACGAGTGCCACGGGTACCGCGGCGTGTTCGGCTCGCACGTGGCCCAGATCGTCCGCCGTCTGCGCCGGATCTGCGCGAAATACGGCTCTGATCCGGTGTTCGTCCTCGTCTCGGCTACGGTCAGCGACCCAGCGGCTGCGGCGATGCGCCTCACGGGCCTTGAGATGGCCGAGGTGACCACGGACGCCTCTCCCCGGGGTTCCACTACGTTCGCGCTGTGGGAGCCGCCTCTGACGGACCTGCGGGGCGAGGGCGGCGCACCGGTCAGGCGCACGGTGACGGCCGAGACCGCCGACCTGCTGTCCGATCTGGTGATCGACGACGTGCGGACCCTCGCCTTCGTCCGGTCCCGCCGCGCCGCCGAGACGGTCTCGCTGATCGCCCGGGGCAATCTTGAGGAGATCTCACCCGAGCTTCCGGGCCGGGTGGCCGCCTACCGGGCCGGGTACCTCGCCGAGGACAGGCGCGTGCTGGAGAAGGCGCTGCGATCGGGCTCGCTCATGGGGCTGGCGACGACCAACGCCCTGGAGCTCGGAATCGACGTCTCCGGGCTGGACGCCGTGCTCATCGCCGGGTGGCCGGGCACGCGGGCGTCGCTGTGGCAGCAGGCCGGGCGCGCCGGCCGCGACGGCCAGGACGCCCTGGCGGTGCTGATCGCCCGTGACGACCCCCTGGACACCTACCTCGTCCACCATCCCGAGGCCCTTTTCGGGCAGCCCGTCGAGGCGATCGTGCTTGACCCGGACAATCCGTACGTCCTCGGGCCTCACCTGTGCGCTGCCGCGGCCGAGATCCCCCTGAGCGAGGCCGACCTCGCCGTGTTCGGCCCCTCGTCGGAAGAGGTGCTCGACGACCTCGTACGGCAGGGCATGCTGCGGCGTCGCCCGCAGGGATGGTTCTGGACCCGCCGGGAGCGCGCCGCGAACCTGGCCGACATCAGGGGCTCGGGCGGAGCCCCCATACAGGTCGTGGAGTCCTCGACGGGACGACTGCTCGGCACCGTCGACGAACCCTCCTCCCACACCGCCGTCCACACCGGCGCCGTCCATCTCCACATGGGGGACACCTATCTGGTGGAACTGTTGGATCTGGACGCCGGGGTCGCCCTGGTCTCGGCCGCCGAACCCGACTACTCGACCTTCGCCAGGGACGTCACCGAGATCTCGGTGCTGGAGTCCCTGCGATCCCACCCTTTCGGGCCGGGTGAGCTGCACTTCGGCACAGTGGAGGTGACCCGGCAGGTCGTCTCCTTTCTCAAGCGCCGCGTCCAGACCGGGGAGATCCTCGGCGACGAGCCCCTGGACCTGCCGCCTCGCACCCTGCGCACGCGGGCCGTGTGGTGGACGCTGCCCGACGACGCCGTGGCCCCCCTCCTCGCCGACGGCCTGGACCTCGGCGGCGCGGCTCACGCGGCCGAGCACGCCTCTATCGGCCTGCTCCCGTTGTTCGCCACCTGCGACCGCTGGGACATCGGCGGCGTCTCCACGGAACTGCACCTCGACACCGGGCTTCTCACGGTCTTCGTCTACGACGGGCACGAAGGCGGAGCCGGGTTCGCCGAACGCGGCTACGCACGCGCCCTCGACTGGCTCACCGCCACGCGCGAGGCCATCGCCTCCTGCGAGTGCGAACGAGGCTGCCCCTCCTGCATCCAGTCCCCCAAATGCGGCAGCGGCAACGAACCCCTGGACAAACAAGGCGCCCTCCGCCTCCTGGCCACCCTCCTCCCCACCCCCTAACCCCGCTCCGACCCGACCCGACACCGCTCCTCACCACCCCGGTCAACAAGCACCCACCCCGAACCCGGCCCCCTCACCACCCCGGATCAGCGAGAACCCACCCCGAACTCGGCCCCTCACCACCCCGACCAGCGAGAACCCACCCCGAACTCGGCCCCTCACCACCCCGACCAGCAAGCACCCACCCCGAACCCGGCCCCTCACGACCCGGGTCAGCGAGAACCCACCCCGTACTCGGCCCCTCACAACCCGGTCAGCGAGGACCTGCTCGGGACTCGGCGACGGCGGGGCGCTCGCCCAGCCCGGGAAGAACCAGCCGGACGGCGACTCGCACGTCCACGACTCCGGCGCGAACCACGCATCGCGTGATCGAAGCGTGGTTGGTCTCCGCCAGGGCCCGAGCGCGCCCACATGCCTTCTCGGGAGCGGCGAGCGCCTGGACCGCAGCCGCCAGGGCACTGAGATCAGCGGCCGACTGGGCACGATGCCGCGCTATTCGGGCCGCCCCGACGAACAACACCGTTGCCGCAAGAAACCAGATCAGCACCATCAACCCGACGACCCACACCGCAGCCGCGCCCCGCTCCCCAAACCTCCCACCCGCGCCCGCGCTCCGCAAAGTTCTCATCCGCGCCGCGCTCCGCAAAGCTCTCACCTCGCTCCGCGAACCTCCCACCGGCGCCCCGCTCCTTAAGACTCCCTGTCACACCCCTCCCTGTCACACCCCTCCCTGTCACACCCCTCCCTGTCACACCCCTCCCTGTCACACCCCTCCCTGTCACACCCCGCTCCCCAGAGCTCCGACCGGCACCCCGCTCCCTGAATCTTCCAGTCGCACTCCGCTGCCCAGAGCTCGCACCAAGGAGTCCACCGGTGAAGTCGTCAGTGTGCTTTTCATGATCCATCCATAGGTCCTCCCAGCGGGGAGCTCGCCGGGAGGTCTCCCGAAGGAGGAGCATCCGCTCCTAGCTCGGTGGCGGAACTCGCAGAGGCTCCTACCGGGACCGCCGGGACTGCGATCACCCAGCTTGGCCGGACTGAGGTTGAAATGGTCACCCGGCTCAAGGCGGAATCGCGGGTCACCGAGACGATGGCCCCTTCCGGTGCGGCGCGAGCGGCTGCCTGCCTTACCGCTTCGAGTGACTCCCCTCTCGCGGCAGCCCGGGCCCCGGCCCGGGCGGCGTCGACACATTCGAGCTGAGCCGTCACCGCCGCGATCGCCCACAGCGCCGCTCCCAGCACCAGTACCAGCGACGGAAGCGCCACCGCCATCTCAGCCGTGACAGAACCCCCATCGGCTCGCACGAGCCCACGGCGCTCGGCCGTAGCTCTTCCGTACGAGTGCCTCTGCGCGACTTCGACTCGTTCGGCTGAACCAGGTCGAGGCTTCATTTCCACCCCCTTGTCAGGGCTACAGAGCTTGACCAGGGCTACAGAGAGCGGGCAGTAGATGGGCCGAACAGCGGCGGAACATCCAGTCCTGCTCCGCCGCCGAACGACTTCGGGCACTGAGACGGCTCTCACGCCATCTGCTCGGAGGAGGCGGTCCTCACGCCGTGCGATTCACAGCCCGGCTCCTTCATGGCTGGGAGCCTGCTTTCATCCGGCGAGTCTCAGGGCCCGGCTGATGATGTCGGTCAGCATCTTTCGTACCTCCGGGCTGCTTACGATCTTGAACAGCAGGCCCGCGAACGCGCAGGCGGCGATGGTGCCCACCGCGTACTCGGCGGTGGACATGCCCGCCTCCGATCGCGTGCGCGCCACCATGGCGAGGTTGCGCGCCGAGGCGCGGACAGCGTCCAGTCGCTTGCGCAGACGCTGCTCGATCACATGGCCCTTCCTGATCAGCGCCGCTCCCAGCGTGCGCCGACCGCACTCACGGATCCACCTGCGCATCGGACCTCCCCTTGAGTCGTCATCGCGGCCGTGTGGATGACCCGCACCGGCCCCAACAGGTGAGATCAGGTTGGCCCAAACGAGGTACGCGACCTGTGGCCGAACCGGATTCTGTGGATAACCGCCCGCCCCTCATCGGAGTATGTGGAGAACCGCCGGCGCCTGTGGAGAACGTCCTTGGAGCCTGTGGAGGTCTTTCGTGCATGCGAAGAAGGACCTCGGTGCCGGCGAGGTCTTCGGTACCTATGGAGAGGGCCCGTGGAGAAGGGTCCCTGGGGGCCTGGGAGAGCTTCAGTGCTGCGGGGAGGGCCTTCGGCGGGCCAGGAGGTCCCCGGTGCCGTGAGCGGGCTTCGGTGCCCCTGAGCAGGCTTCGGTCCCTGCGGAAAAGCCCTCTGTTCCCCACGGACGAGAAGGAGCCGGCAGCCTCGCCGGCCGATGGGTCAGGTGCCGAAGACCTGGGCGGCGAGTCCGGCGACGACCGGGATGATTCCCAGGAACACGAAGGCGGGGAGGAAGCACAGGCCAAGGGGCGCGACCGCCTGGACTCCCACACGTCGCGCGGCGGCGGACGAGGCGGCCCGGGCCTCGTGGCGGGCGTCATCGGCGAGCCTTGACAGCACGTCGGCGACGGGCGCCCCGCTGAGCGAGGCACGGGTCATGCCGCGGGCCAGGGCAGCGAGAGGGCGATCATGCTCCAACTCCGACCAGGCGGCCTCAGGCAGCGCTCCCAGCCGCAACTGGCCGTTCACCCACGCCAGACGGTCGCCCAGGGGACCGCCCATCGCCCGGCCCGCTGACTCAACCGCCCCCGTGACGGGTTGACCCGCCCGTAGACAGGCCACCATGAGGTCGATCGCGAACGGGAGATCGGCGGTGACGCGTGCCTGCCTTCGTCGCACCTCGCCCGGTTCTCCACGAGAGGCGACCACCGCCATGACCACACCGATGCCGGCGCCTCCGACCAGGCCCAGTAGCGCACCGGTGAGGAGAAGACCTCCCAGCGCGGCCAGAAGCACGGAAAGGCCCCCACGTAGCGCGTGCCGGCTCCGCTCCTGCTTCGTCGGGACTCCGGACAGGCCAGAGGGACGCGTTCGAGTGAGGCCGGCGGAGGCGGGCGGCGCATCCGGCGGCCGGCCGTACATGCTCAGGCGGACGAGGCGCTCGGTGGGATTCCACGGCGTCAGCCACAACCATGTGGAAAGTGCCGCGAGCCCGGCGGCGAGCAGGATGCCCATAGGTCAGTCCGACGGATGGGTTCGCTGGGCGCGTGCTACCAGCCGGTTGGTCCACCACACGCCCGTAAGGTCCAGCAGCACGCCCGTACCGAGGCAGGCGAAGCCCGCCGGGCCGCCGAACAGGAAGGAGAGCGGCCGCAGGCCCAGCCCGGCCGCCAGCAGCAACCCGAGCACCGGGAGACCCGCGAGCAGCCGGGCCGTGGAGCGGGGACCGGCCAGTTGCGACGCCACCTCCGAGCGATGGGCCTCCGCTTCCCTCAGGGAAACGCCGACACGTTCGACCAGCGCCGCCAAGCCTCCCCCCACGGTGAGGCTGACACGCCAGCAGGCGGCGAGCCGAAGCAGACCTTCCCCTCCGTGGTCGGGCGCCGCCCGTTCTAGGGCCGTGGCCACGTCTCCGCCGTCGCGCGCGATGGCGACCACGGGGCGAAGCACGCCGGGGTCGGGAGGTTCGAGGCAGGATGCCGCCCGGGACAAGGCCTCCCCAGGCGTGCGTCCGGTGGCGAGCTCGGCGACGAGGCCCTGGCACAACTCGATCGACGCCACGCGCCAGGCCGCGGCCTCGCGGGCCCGGCTCGGTCGACGGGCGAACCGCAGGAAGGGGGCCACGAACCGCGATCGCATCCCATCGCGCGAACGGGTCAGCGAGAGCATCCGGGCCGTTTCCGGATCAGGACCTGTCCACAGCAGGGCAGCGATCACGGCCAGGAGCACGCCTGCCACCAGCACGCGAACCTCTCTTCCAGATCAGATCGATACGCGGCACCAGCGAGCGCCGGAGCCGGTGGTTGATGGTCAGAAGCCCGGGGCGGCGCCGGGGGCTCTGGACAGGAGGGATGGAAGGGCGGGGCCGGGCCGGGGCTCACCTGTGGGAGGGAAGGTGAGGGCCGGGAGCACCCGGACCAGCCCTGACGGCTCGCGATCCGTGAGACAGATCTCGGCGACCCTGCGCCGCCCTCCTCGGGGCTCACGGACCACGTGGATCACCGCGTCGAGCGCCGCCGCGATCTGGCTGTGGACCGCCTCACGGGTCAGCCCCGCGGCGCAGGCCAGCGCTTCCAGCCGAGCGGGCACATCGGCGGGGTTGTTCGCGTGCAAGGTGCCGCAACCGCCGTCATGGCCGGTGTTCAAGGCGGCCAGAAGATCGACGACTTCGGCTCCGCGCACCTCTCCCACCACCAGGCGGTCAGGCCGCATGCGCAGGGCCTGCCGGACGAGGTCTCGCAGGCCGACCCCGCCGGCTCCTTCGAGGTTGGACGGTCGCGTCTCCAGGCGGACGACATGTGGATGGAGTGGGCGGAGCTCCGAGGAATCCTCGACGAGAAGCAACCGCTCGCCTGGATCGGCCAGCGAGAGAAGCGCGGACAACAAGGTGGTCTTCCCGGTGCCTGTGCCGCCGGTCACCAGGAAGGCCAGCCGGGCGGCCATGATCGCGCGAACCGCGACGGCGCCCTGACCCGGAACCAGCTCCTCCAGCGTGAAGGACCTGCGCGGTGGAAGCCGGAGAGACAGGCACGTGCCTTCGGGGGCGACGGGCGGCAGGACGGCGTGGAGCCGCACTCCACCCGACAGCCGCGCGTCCACATACGGGCAGGCGTCGTCCAGACGCCTTCCCGCCGCCGCGGCGAGCCTCTGGGCGAGCCGCCGGACCTCGTCGTCACCGGAGAACACCACCGAAGTGCGCCGCAGGCCGTGGCCGTCGTCGGCCCACACCTCACGGGGGCCGTTGACGAGCACGTCGGTGACCTCGGGCTCGGCGAGCAACGGTTCGAGGGGCCCCGCACCGATCAGGTCGGCACGCAGGGCACGGGCGACCGCGAGGATCTCGGCGTCACCCAGCACCGCCCGCTCGGCGCGGAGGGCGGCGGCGACCTGGGCGGCCGAGGGATCGGCGCCCGTACGGGCGAGACGCACCCGGACGGCCTCCACGAGCTCCGGTGACACCATGCCACGGCTCATCGGAACTCCAGGGTGCGAAGGAACTCGGCGCAGAAACGACCCAGAGGAGTGCGGTCGCCCAGCGGGGGCGCGTCTCCGCGGTTCAAGACCTCGGCGAGGCCCCTCTGATCGGGCAGGACTCCCGTACACGGCAGGCCGAGGGATGTGGCGATCACATCGTGACGCAGCGATCCGCCTCGGACCACCGCGCCCAGGGCCGAGGTGTGCCGGCGCAGTTCGATCAGCACCTGGGACGCCGCGAGCACTCCCCTGACGTCGGCGGGCACGAGAAGCAAGGTCGAGGCCGCCCGTGACAGCGCCTCGGCCGCTGCCGGGCCCACGTGGCGAGGAAGATCGACGACGACCAGATCGCATCCTCTGCGGGCCGCCTCCAGCACCGCCCGCATCGCCTCGGGAGGAATGGGCGGGGACTCTCCACGGTGCCACGACAGCACGGTCAGCTCGCCGATCGTGGGCAGGGCCTCCTGGAGGGCGGTGAAGCTCACCCGGCCTTCTCGCTCGACGACATCGGGCCATCGCGCGCCGGTGGCCTGCTCCTGGCCGAGGACGACGTCGATGCCGCCGCCGAGGGGATCAGCGTCTACGAGCAATGTGCGCAGACCCCGGCGTGAGCCCGCGAGGGCGAGGGAGGCGGCGAGCACGCTCGCGCCCGCGCCGCCCCTGCCGCCGATGACGGAGACCGTGTGCCCGGCCCTGACCATGGGCTCGGAGGCCTCGGCGAACTCGTCGACCAGCTGTCGCTCTGCGGCGGGGAGCTCCAGAACGGCCCGCGCGCCGACCGCCACGCATCTTCGCCAGACCGAGGGGTCCTCGGGTGCGCGTGTCACCAGCAGCACTCCTTGCCGGGGTGGCGGGCCGGTGGCCGCCAGCGCGTCGGCCGCGTCGGTGCCGACGACGACGAGCGGCGCCCGCTTCCAGTAGGGCCGGGCGTGCGTGGCCGCGTGGGCGACGTCGATCTCCACGCCGGCCGCGGCGGCGACGCGGAGAAGGTCGTCGAGCAGATCCTGATCTTCGGTGATCACCAGGGGACGGTTCACGTGTGGGCCTCCCTGCCGTTGGGAGGCCCACCTTGCGCGATCTCGCCCCGGGCCCATCGCGCCGAACCGCGTTCTGGGGATAACCCGATCGTCAGGCGACGCCTGCGCGGGCGGTTCTGGCGGAGACCATGTACGCGGCCGGCCCCAGGCGGAAAGGGTGGCCGGAGAAAAGGGGCGACCCCCGCCGGGGGGGGAGAGCGGGGGTCGCCAACCGGTCCGGCTCCGGGGGGGTAGAGCCGGTCCCGTTTTAGAAGAAAGCCTTCATCGTTGACCGAGGCCTGGCAAGGAAGCGGCAAAAGCTAACCCAAGCACGATCGCCTCTGTCATGTGGACACCAACGTATGGTGCCCGATGAACTCAAGTTCCGTCGAGGAGCAATCTCTGTTTTTCACTAGTTTTTTTTCGCCGTAGCGGAGCGGCTACTGGAAGTGTGCGAAAAACGGCCATGGGAGTCCGATCACACTCGGTGATCGGGGTGGATTCACACGCTGATGTCAGGAAGGTCGGCAACTGCGGCGCGACAAGGCTTTGCGGCTTACCTGGGAAGCCGTCCGCGCCGGGGTCAGAGCACTCCACAACTCAGTAAAGGTCTTGCTCCGGGGGGTTCCCATCAGGCCGGATCGGACGTAGAAAGGTGGCACGGACCTAGTGTCCGAGTACGGCCGCCGGGCACCCACGCGCGACCAGCCGCGGGAGGCGCGTCGAGACGGGCTTGACCCGCTCAGACGATTTGAGGTGCACGCTTGGTAACCCGGCGTGGCGTACTGGCGACGGCGTCCCAGACCAGGGACGCCGTTCGCTTGTGTACAAAGGTTTTCGCGTTCCCTCGCCAGCAACGCAAGATTTGGCTTCCTCGCACCGTTCCGGCGAAGATGTTTCCGCGCACACGCCCCCAGACCCCAAGAACATCCTGCGCTTGCGCATGCGGGTTTCGGCGAACCCGGCCACGCGCCGACCACGCCAAGGCCAGGACCGAAATCGCCGGCCCACAGGACGGTCTCAGGCAGGCGCGGCCCCGGAGGGCGTGCCGGGTCAGCCTCGCTGGAGCGCTTCGCAGATGGCGGTGGACTCGCGAGCGCCCAGCTCCACAGCCGTTGCGCAGTGCCGTACCCAGCCCGCGACGCCCTCAGAGGTCCCCTTCAGGTACCCCCGAAGGCCCTCCCTGTAAGCCTCTCCCGAATCGGCGTGACCGACCTCGACGGCCACCAGGGACTTGGGGTCCAGGCCGAACTCGACGAGCGTGAGCCGCTCGGCCGCCCTCGCCACCAGGCCGTCGGCGGTCCCGAACGGGCGGAGCACCACCAGCTCGGCGTGGACGATGGCGGCGAGCACCAGCGCGGGAGCCTTCGTGGGGGTCGTGAGGAGCGCCACGAGCGAGGCCATCCGGGCCGCGGCGACCTCCGCCGCGGGCGCCGGCCCGAGGCCGAGCAGGTCGGACGTCGCGGGGCCTGTGCGGGGCCGCCCCAGCGGTTCTTCGCCGTCGGCGGGACCGGCGTACCCCCCCTCGCCACCTGACCCGGCGAACCCACCGCCGACATCAGACCCGAGGAACCCACCGCCCACATCACGCCCGGTGAACCCATGGCAGGCATCGATCCCGGTAAGCCCAGGGCCCGCACCCGGTTCTCCGGGCCGTCCCGCGGCACCAGGCCCGGAAGGCTCCCGGTAGAAGTCCGCGGCGGCCACGGCGTGCAGGCGTGCCAGCACCTGCCGCGGGGCCGTACGCCAGGTCTTGGACAGCCTCCCCACCTCGGAGGACGCCCGAAGGGCCCCCTGGGCGACGGGCGACCCGGCCATGCCGGACCGCAGTGACTCCAGCGGGATGTCGGCGCCCTCCAGGGCCGCCGAGGCCCGCGCGCCGCGAAGGGCCGACTCGGCCGACACCTCCGGCCCGCGCCGGCGCAGCACGCGGTGCCCGTAGAGTCGGTCGACGGCCGTACGGGCCTCCTGTACGGCCTCGGGGACGCCAGGAAGCCGGGCGATGACAGCCAGAGGGTCGCTCACGCCTCCCGACCTTACCCGCGAGTACAGTCTGTCCCGACGGCAGTGCAGGTCAACAAGGGGTCAAGGGAAGTCCAGGGGAGTGTGAGCAAAGTCGCACTCGGTTCAGAAGCGGGCCCGCGCGGAGTCAAGACGACGGCGCCCGGCGAATGCGGTGAACCGTTCGGCGCGCGGTTCGGACCGTTCAACGAGGTCCACGGAAACCCGCTCCGGCTCCTGTCACATTTATTGTTAGATATCATTCCCGCACCGAATGCGTCGTTTTTGTGACTGTCTGTAAAGTCGGTTGTGAACCACGTCAGACATGATCACCGAACGGCACGGCCGGTCCCACCTCTTGTCCCCGCCACCCCCAGCCTGGTGAAGTGGGACCCAGCCCGATCGAGCCAGGCCATGTGAAGGAGTACGTTGTGGCCCCGGAAACCCCTGGTCGCGAGACCCAGGAGACGCTGTCGAACCTGCTGCAAGAGACCCGGAGCTTCGCGCCCCCGGCAGACCTAGCGGCTTCCGCGAACGTCACGGCCGACGCCTACGACGAGGCGGCGGACGATCGTCTCGGCTTCTGGGAAAAGGCGGCCGACCGGCTGAGCTGGGGGCAGCGCTGGGAGACCACTCTGGAGTGGAATCCCCCATTCGCCAAGTGGTTCCTGGGCGGCACGCTCAACGTCGCCTACAACTGCGTCGACCGTCACGTCGAGGCCGGGCGCGGCGACAAGGTGGCGTACTACTGGGAGGGCGAGCCGGACGGCGACAACCGCACGCTCACTTACTCCGACCTCCTGCGCGAGGTCAGCAAGGCCGCCAACGCCCTGACCGAGCTGGGCGTGGGCAAGGGCGACCGGGTCGCGATCTACATGCCGATGATCCCCGAGCTGCCGATCGCCATGCTCGCGTGCGCCCGCGTCGGCGCGATCCACTCGGTGGTCTTCGGCGGGTTCTCCGCCAGCGCGCTCAGCGGGCGCATCAAGGACGCCGACGCCAAGCTCGTCATCACCGCCGACGGCGGCTACCGGAGGGGCGCGCCGAGCGCGCTCAAGCCGACCGTGGACGAGGCCGTCGCCGAGTGCCCGGGCATCGAGCACGTGCTCGTCGTCCGCAGGACCGGCCAGGACGTCGCGCGTACGGAGAAGGACATCTGGTGGCACGAGCTGGTCGACCGGCAGAGCGAGCGGCACGAGCCCGTGCAGCACGACGCCGAGGATCCCCTCTACATCCTCTACACCAGCGGCACGACCGGTAACCCGAAGGGAATCCTGCACACCACCGGCGGCTACCTCACGCAGGTCGCCTGGACGCACCACGCGGTCTTCGACCTCAAGCCGGAGTCCGACGTCTACTGGTGCACCGCCGACATCGGCTGGGTCACCGGCCACTCCTACATCGTGTACGGCCCGCTCGCCAACGGGGCGACCAGCGTCATCTACGAGGGCACGCCCGACACCCCCCACCGGGGGCGCTTCTGGGAGATCGTGCAGAAGTACGGCGTGACGATCCTCTACACCGCCCCCACCGCGATCCGCACGTTCATGAAGTGGGGCGACGACATCCCCGCGAAGTACGACATGTCGACGCTGCGCGTCCTCGGGTCCGTCGGGGAGCCGATCAACCCCGAGGCGTACGTCTGGTACCGCGAGCACATCGGCGGGAACCGCAGCCCGGTCGTGGACACGTGGTGGCAGACCGAGACGGGCGCCATCATGATCAGCCCCCTGCCGGGCGTGACCTCAGGCAAGCCCGGCGCGGCGATGCGCCCGCTGCCCGGCATCGTGGCCGACGTGGTCGACGACGAGGCCAGGTCCGTGCCCGACGGCGGCGGCGGGTTCCTGGTGGTCCGCGAGCCGTGGCCGTCGATGCTCCGCGGCATCTGGGGCGACGACAAGCGCTACGCCGACACCTACTGGTCGCGCTTCGAGGGGATGTACTTCCCCGGAGACGGCGCCAAGCGCGACCAGGACGGCGACCTGTGGCTGCTCGGCCGGGTCGACGACGTCATGCTCGTGTCCGGTCACAACATCTCGACCACCGAGGTGGAGTCGGCGCTGGTGTCCCACCCGAAGGTCGCCGAAGCGGCGGTCGTGGGCGCCACCGACCCGATCACCGGTCAGGCCATCGTGGCGTTCGTCATCCTGCGCGGCGGCGCCGAGGAGGGCGAGAACATCGCCAAGGAGCTGCGCGACCACGTGGCCAAGGCGCTCGGCCCGATCGCCAAGCCGCGTCAGATCCTGGTGGTGCCCGAGCTTCCGAAGACCCGTTCCGGCAAGATCATGCGCCGTCTGCTCCGCGACGTGGCCGAGAACCGCAGCATCGGCGACGTCACCACTCTGGCCGACAGCTCTGTGATGAACCTGATCTCCGAGAAGCTGCCCTCGGCCTCGACCGAGGACTGACGCCTGAGAGGCCCCCGGCCTCGCCGTACGGCGGTACGGGAGGAAGGCGCGGACCCGGCTGCGGGTCCGCGCCTTCCGCGCGTCCTGGACGAAACCGCTCGTGCGACCCGGCAGGGCCGTACCGCGATCACGTTCAGTAGTCTGGGGATGGTCGTGCCTAGATGTCCGGTTGGTTCTGCCGTCCGACCCGATCCGACCGATCCGACGGGATCTGACGGATCCGACGGATCCGACGGATCTTCGGTGATCGTGATAGCCGGCCTCACGATCGGGAAGTACCCGGGCATATTAGGTGGCGCGTGGTTGTCCGTACGGCCGGGTCTGGCCAGACTGTCGGAGGAGTGGGGCCGCCGTGCCTGCGGGGAGCGCGCATCACGAGCCCGATCGCCGTGGCGATCTCGCCTCATGTGCGCGTCCGAACCCGCGGACCGGACGGCGAGGCGCGACGATAAGCACCATCGCACAAGATGAATGTGTCCGGAATTTCCGTTAGGAGAGCACACATGGCCGCTCCTCCCGAGGAGGAATCGCTCGGCGCCCTCGTCGCCCAGGCGAGCCACCACATATCCACCCTGGTCCGCTCGGAGATCGAGCTGGCGAAGGCCGAGCTGAAGTTCGACGCGAAACGGGTAGGCACGGCGGCCGGGCTCTTCGGCGTGGCCGCGTTCATGCTGCACCTGTGCCTGATCCTCGCGTCGTTCGCGATCGCCTACGGGCTCGTGCAGCTCGGCATGATGCGGTGGCTGGCGTTCACCATCGTGACCGCGTTCTACCTGATCGTGGCCCTGCTGCTGGCCTTCGTCGGCTACCGGAGGCTCAAGGGCCTCGCCGGGATGAAGCGCACCACCCGGAGCCTGAAGAACCTCAAGAACGGCGGCACGCACGACGACGAGCTCGACGCCCTGGTGGGCACGGGCCCCACGCGCGTACCCGAGCCCTACCGTGGCCCCACGGCGGGGCAGGTCGGCCACCACCGCGTGCCCGTGACCGACGAGACCGACTCCCTCCCCGACCCCGGGCATACGAGCCCCCGGCCGTGAGCTACGCCATGAGCACGCGTCCCGACGAGTCGCTGGCCCGGATACCCGGGCCCTGGACCCATCGCTCCGTCCACGCGGGGAACGGGATGTTCCACATCGCGGAGGCCGGTGAAGGGCCCATGGTGCTGCTGCTGCACGGCTTCCCGCAGTTCTGGTGGACCTGGCGCCGCCAGCTCGTGTCCCTGCCGGAGGCGGGGTACCGGGCCGTCGCGGTGGACCTGCGCGGGTACGGGGCGAGCGACAAGCCTCCCCGGGGGTACGACCTGCCCGCGCTGGCGGGCAACATCTCCGGGTTGATCCGCGCGCTCGGCGAGACGTGCGCGGTCGTGGTCGGCCACGACTGGGGCGGCCTGGTCGCGTGGACGATGGGGGCGACGGACCCCAAGGCGGTGCGCCGCCTGGTCACCGTCTCGGCCCCGCATCCCCTGCGGCTGCGCCAGGCCATGCTGACCCAGCCCTTCGGGCAGCTCAAGGCCAGCGGTCACCTCTTCGGCTCCCAGCTTCCGTGGCTCCCCGAGCGGTGGCTGACCAAGGACAACGCCTCGCGCGTCGGGCAGTTGCTGGACGCCTGGTCGGGGCCCGAGTGGCCCGAGGAGGACGTCGCCGGCACGTACCGGGACGTGTTCCGCATCCCCACGGTCGCCCACTGCGCGCTGGAGTACCACCGCTGGTTCGTACGCTCGCAGCTCCGGCCGGACGGCATGCGCTACCGCAGGCTCATGCGCACCGAGATCGAGATGCCGACGCTGCAGATGCACGGCTCGCTCGACCCCTGCACGCTGCCGCGTACGGCCCAGGGCTCCAGCAGGTACGTCGCCGCGCCGTACCGCTGGCGGCTCATCGAGGGCGCCGGGCACTTCCCGCACGAGGAGCGCCCCGAGCAGTTCGACGCGGAGCTGCTGGGCTGGCTCGGCGACCCCGAGCCCGACCGGTGAGGGCACCAGGCGGGCGGCTTCCAGAGGCCGGGACGGAGCGACGATGAGCCAGGTGGGGCGAGACAGGGATCCCGCTGGACGGCCGCGTAACGCCCGTCCCAGGGACGCGCTGGGCCGTCCCCTGCCCAAGGGCGTGCCCGGTGTGGAGCGGGTCCCCGACGACTACGCGCCCGGCGCCGGCCAGGCCGTGGCCGACGCGGTCCGCTACCTCGCCGAGGAACGGCCCTTCCATGCCCACGAGGTGCTGGAGGCTCGCTGGAAGACCGGACCGGCGGAGGAGCGCGAACTCTGGCAGGGACTGGCGCAGGTCTGTGTCGGGCTCACCCACATCCAGCGGGGGAACGCCCGGGGGGCCGCCACCCTGCTCAACCGTGGTGCCGACAATATCGCGCGATACGCGCCCGAACCCCCGCGAGATCAGCCCTTCGACCTGGACGAGATGGCGCGCACCGCCCGCGACCTGGCCGAGCACCCGGCGTCCGATCCCGGCGCCGCGATCACCCGCGTGGCCGAGATCCTGAAGCTCCCCGGACGCGGCCATTGATCGAGCACCGACCTCGGCGCGTCACCGACCTGCTGACCGAGTACAGCTAGTCGCAGTCCTGGGTGTCGACGCGCGCGAGGGCGCCGCTGCCGTCGTCGGCGTCGGGCCGTACCTCCGCGGCGGTGAGCGCGTACCCGGTGTCCGGCTCGTCGGTCGCCGCGGCGAAGATCACCCCGTACACCTGGCCGCTGGGGGTGAGCAGGGGGCCGCCGGAGTTCCCGGCCTGCACCAGCCCGCGGATCGCGTAGACCTCGCGGGTGACGGTCTTGCGCGAGTAGATGTCGGACGCCTTGGCGTTCTGCTTGACGCGGATCCTGGCCGGCTTGGTGGTGAACCCCTTGCCCTTGGGGAAGCCCGCGATGATCGCGTCGTCCTGGCTCTCGGCGGTGTAGTCGAACTTCAGCGGCGACACGTCCAGGTCGGGGACGTAGAGGATGGCGATGTCCCTGTCGGGGTTGTAGAGCACGACCTGGGCGTCATGCCCCACACGGTTCTCGTCGGTGACCCGCAGCTCCTGGGTGACCCCGGCGACGACGTGCGCGTTGGTCATGATGCGGTGGGGCGCGAAGACGAACCCGGTGCCCTCGATGCGCTTGCGGCACGCGGGCGCGGTGCCCTGGACCTTGACGATCGCGCGGCGGGCCTTCTGGAGCTGGGGCCCCTTGACCACGCTCGCGTCGGGCGGCGGGACGTCGACGAACTGGCCGCCGCCGATCGCGTTGAACACCTGCGGGAACTCCGCACCTGCCGGGCACACCGCGCGGGCCGGGCACGGTCACACCGCCCAAGCCGGTCAGACCGTACGGGCCG
>NZ_JBEZFH010000072.1:0-32100 GCF_040649355.1 Sphaerisporangium sp. NPDC049002
GCAGTAACGGCCACTCCAGTCCAGTTGAACGCCCTCAACAGCCGGTACCACAAGGCCGGGCTGGGCGTCTTCACGGTGATAGTCCTGGCCCACTGGGCCGAGCACATCGCCCAGGCGATCCAGATCTGGGTCCTCGGCTGGCCTCTCCCCGAGGCGCGCGGCGTGCTCGGCGTGCCGTTCCCGTGGCTGGTCAAGTCCGAGTGGATGCACTACGGCTACGCCCTGTTGATGCTGATCGGCCTGATCATTTTCAGGAAGGGCTTCACCGGTACCTCGCGCACCTGGTGGACCACGGCACTCGTCATCCAGATCTGGCACCACTTCGAGCACCTGCTCCTGCTCAGCCAGGCGCTCAGCGGGTCGAACCTGCTGGGCCGTCCCGCTCCGACCAGCATCATCCAGCTCCTGGTGCCCCGGGTTGAGCTGCACCTGTTCTACAACACGATCGTCTTCATCCCCATGGTGATCGCGATGATCCGCCACCTGCGGCCGAGCGAGTCCGAGCGTGCCGCGATGGTGTGCACCTGCGCCCGTCCCGCGCACGCCCACGGCTGGTAAGGGATGACGGCGGAACACGCGAGGCGGGGGCGCTCCCCGTTCTTCACCGCGGTCCTGACCCTCATCGGCGCCTTCCTGCTCTACCTCGTCGTCCCCAACGCCGGCCCGGTCCTGCGCGCGGCGCGGGCCGACGGCGACCCCGGGGTCTTCACCGCGCGGAGCGTCAGCTGCATCCAGCACCCCGGCCACGAGAGCTGCTCGTGGCTCGGGGAGTTCCGGTCCGACGACGGCAGGATCGACCGCGCCGAGGTCGCGCTGTACGGGGCCGACCGGGAATCGCTGGAGCCCGGGGCGGAGACCAAGGCCATCGACGTCGGCCGCCCCAACCTCGTGTACGGGCCGGGGGGCTCCCGCGAATGGGTCTTCCTGGCGCTGCTGCTCCTGGCCGGCCTCGCCGTCCTGGTGTTCGCGTACGCAGGACCGGCGCGCCGTCTGCTCAGCGCTTCCACGCCGGGGAAGACGGCGGTGCGAAGCGCGTCCCACCTGTGAGCGCGCCGCCCGCCGGTCGGCGGCGGGGGACGTGGCCGTCCGCCGGCGGGGGCGCGGCGCCGAACATCATGATCGTCGGTGACTCGATCAGCCAGGGGCGCGAAGGCGACTACACCTGGCGGTACCGGTTCTGGCGGAACCTCACCGAGCTGGGGGTTCCCGCGCGCTTCGTCGGGCCGTGGGCGGGGACGTGGGTGGCCTCCGCGGCCCAGCCGGGCGACGCCCCGGCCCACCCCGGGGACCCCGTCCACGCCGGACGCTACCGGCGGGGGATCGCGTTCGGAGGGAGCAGGCACTACGCGAGCTGGGGACGCCGGCTGCGCGAGGCCAGGGACAACATCGGGGACGCCGTCACCGCCCACGACGCCGGCTACCTCATGGTCGCGCTCGGATTCAACGACCTGGCCTGGGGTGTGTCCGCCCCCGCCGGTCTGCTGGCGGACGCGGAGACCTTCATCACGCGAGCGCGCGACGCCAATCCGGACGTCCAGCTCCTGTTCGCCAACGTCGTGCACCGCACCCCGCTGCGTGAACATCCGAACCTCGCGCGCGACATCACTTCCTACAACCGGGAGCTGTCCTTCCGCCTCGCGGCGATGTCGACGGCCCGGTCGAGGACCGTCCTGGTCGACCTCGGCGGTGTCTACGATCCGTACGCGGACGCCTACGACGGCGTCCATCCGAACAGCGTCGGCGAGATCAAGATCGCGCTGGCCTTCGAGCGGGTCTTCTCCTCGGCGTTCGCCTACGGGGCGGCCGGTCTGGCCACCCCGGTTCCCACTCTGCTGTGAACCGGGGGAGATCCCGTCTGCCGCTCTTCCGGCCGCGCGAGGGCACGGCGAAGCGATGCCGTGAGGGCTGTGGTGGAGGGGCGAGATCGCGGCGCGAGATCCGTGTCCCCGATGGGACCTGTCGCGTGATGCCGCCGACCTCGGGGCCCGCTACGGGGCCGACCTTCGTGCTTCGTCCTGAGCCGTGCTCTCGTCCTGGGCCGTGCCGTCGTCCAGGGTCGTTTCGTTCGTGACGGGCCGGCTAGACGTGGGCGGGGGCGTACGGGGGGTTCTCCTGGGAGGCGATCGAGGTCAGGAGGGTGACGAGCTGGTCGGGGGCCGAGACCATCGGCCAGTGCCCGGTGTTGATGGTGTGGAAGGACCAGTTCGGCTCGGCGCGCATGGCCGCGACGTCGTCGGAGACCCGGCCGCCGAAGTGCTCCTTGGAGCACACGATGTAGCTCGCCCGCTGCTGTGCCAGGGGCCGCTTCAGGACGGCGGGTTCGGACAGCGTGTGCCCGGGATGCCCGACGAAGCGTTCCACCAGCCACTGGGCCTGCTGGATGGACAGATCTTGTCCCTCGGCCACGATCGTGACATCGGGGATCGGCCAGCGCCCGCTGTTCTCGGCGATCAGCGCGAGCTCTCCGGCGCGCTGGCGCTCCGGGAAGGCGTGGAGCATCGACTTCCCGTCGTGCGGCAGGAAACCCTCCACGAACACGGTGTGCGTCACGCGTTCGGGCGCCCGGTCGGCCACCAGGCCGGCGACGATGCCCGAATAGCTGTGCCCCACCACGATGACGTCGCGCAGGTCTTCCTTCGCGAGGATCGACAGCACGTCGTCCACATGGGTGGCCAGGCCGACGGTGGAGACGTCGGCGTCGGGGCTGGACAGTCCCGACAGGGTGATCGGGCGGACATGGTGGCCGAGGTTACGCAGCCCTCGGGTCACCGGCTCCCAGGCCCAGGCGCCCATCCATGGGCCCGGAATGAGGATGAAATGATTTGTCACGGCAGGTCGGCTTCCTCTCCTTTACAGCTAGACTGCCTCTCAAACAATACGGAAATCGGACCTGGCGGTTAGTTTATCGGCGCGGCCGGGGGCTCTGCCGAAGAAGAATTCCCGTAGTTATTCAACAGTCTCGTGCCGGATCGAGTCAATGGTGGTCAGGCGGCTATGGGCGCCGCGGAAGAGAACGAGTTGTGGCGAACGGCGGTGGCCTCCCATTCGGAGATCGTGATCGGGGCGGTGTCCGTGAGGACCGCGACCACGCCGACGTACCCGTCACCGGGGTAAAGGGTGGTGATTCGCACGCTTTCGGGGGAGATATCGAGCGGCCATGCGAGCAGTTCGGGCTGCTCCAGGGGACCGCTGACCTCCACCTTGTCCGGGGGGATCCGCAGCCCGTGGCCGGTCGCCTTGAGCACCGCCTCCTTGCACACCCACATCCGGGCGAAGCCCGCCTGCTGGTCGCGCTCGGGGAGCGTGCCGAGGACCGCCTTCTCGGCCGGGGACAGCGCGCACCGTATGAGCTCGCTGACCGGCGCGGTCGGGATCTCCTCGACGTCGACGCCCACCGGGCCCGCGGTCGTCAGGGCCACCGCGACGCGGTTCCCCGAGTGCGAGATCGAGGCGTGCAGCGAGTCCCCGGTGAGGATGTACGGCCTGCCGTGCGGCTTGTCGCAGCTCCCGCAGCGCCGCTCGATGGGCACGTCCTCGGGCGGCATGTCCAGCTGGGTGGCGGCGGCGGTGCGCAGCAGCCAGGCGGCAGTGACGAAGCGGCGCCGGTCCTGCTCGCGGCGGTAGGTCGTGGAACGCTTCAGCTCGGTTTCGTTGAGCACGCCGAGCAGCGTCTCGATCGGCTGGTCCTGCGGGTCCGCCCACCATACGCGGCATTCGGCGGACTTCAGGGCGAGGGCGTTCATGGCGTGTCTTCCTTCGCTTCGTTGTGGCGGGTGGTCAGGGCGTGGCAGGTGACGAGCTCCCAGTCGCTGACTTCGGGATTGGTGAGGATGGCGGTCACCTCGGCGCGGATCTGCGCGCTGCTGATCTCCTCGTCGGTGTGGACCCGGATGGCGATGTCGCCGGTGACGTTCTTGAGGTCCTTACGCCATTCCTTCGGTAGCAGGGCAAGGATCCGGATTCCGTCCACCGGTGAATTCGGTGAAGGTTCTCCGGCCGTACGGCGGATTCTCAGTTCGACCAGCATCTGATTTCTTCCTCAGTCCCAGGTGGTGCCGGGTGTGGCATTCGCGGAGTCCCATGTGGTGCCGGCGGCGAATTTGAATCCGGAGGAGCGGTTCGGGTCCTTCATTTCGTGGTCTCATTTCCTGGGCTGCGGTATCTCTTCTCGCACAACCAACTCTCGGCGATTCATGGCCCGCGAACCAGACGATTCCAAGTCAGCAAGTTGCACGCGGGTAGCAGCTTCCTGCCAGCGGCCGGCGGGACATGCCCGCTCGGGACGGCAGGAGGGGAACAACCCCAGGTAGACGGCCCGCGCGACCCGCGCGCAGGCCGCCGGAGATCCGGGCATGGCTGCATCCGGACAGCGCCTTGGTCAGGGCGTGCATCCGGACAGCGCCTTGGTCAGAGCCGCGCACGCGGGCACGGCGCGGACGGTCAGGGCGTGCCCGCAGGCACGGTGGCGCGGAGAATCCCGCGTTCCCCGGGCATGGCGCCGGGATTCCGTGGTCCCCGGGCATGGCGCTGGGATTCCAGCGGTCCCCGGGCATGGCGCCGGGAGTCCCGGGGTCCGGGAGGGTGGTGCCGGAGCGGGGGCCTAGACGCCCAGCTCGCCCCGCTTGTCAGGGGATGAGACGCTCCTCGCCTTCGTCATGACGTGGCGCACGAAGGCGTCCAGGCTCTCGTGCTCGAACAGGTCGCCCACCTCGACCCTGACGCCGAGCTCGTCGTCGATACGCGAGACGATTCGCAAGGCGGACATTCCCCGGCCGCCCAGCTCGGAGAACGTGGCATTCGCCTCACCGGGCGAGACGCTGAGCACGTCTTTCCAAATTTCCTCGACCCGCTTCTCCATTGCCGAAGAACTTATGTCCCCCACGCGACCACTCCCATTCGACGCCCGTTCACGTGCCCGGCACCCCCTGGAAGGACCGTACCCACTCGCCATTGGCGCATATTGGGCCCCGCCCAGGCAAGCTCACGGGCGGACTCGGGCGCATGTGCGGGGGGTGCGGCCTCAGCCGGAGTTGGCGTCGAAGTGGAGTTCGGAGGTGACGCGGTAGCGGTCGCCCCGGTAGATGGAGCGGACGAACTCGACGATCCGGCCGTCGGCATCGCGAGTGGTGCGTTCCACGCCGAGGGCGGGGAAGTGCTGGGGGACGTGCAGCAGCTCGGCCTCGGTCTCGTCGGTGACGGTGGCCTCGATGGTCTGCACGGCGCTGCGGACGTCGACGCCGAACCTCTCGCGCAGCAGGCGGTAGAACGACCCCGACTCCATGTCGGCGGGGACCAGGCCCTCCACCAGGGCGTCCGGCAGCTGGATGCGCTCGATCGCCATCGGCTCGTCGTCGACGATGCGCAGCCGTACCACGCGCAGGACGGGGGCGGCGGGGGAGAGCCGGAGCCGGGTGGCGAGCTGCGGGCCGGCGGGGACGAGGCCGAACTCCAGTATCCGGCTGAGCCACCGGCCCTCGGCCGGAGGGGCGTAGAAGGAGCCGCTGGGCGTGGCCGACAGCGCCTGGGTGACCCGGTGGGGACCGGTGAAGGTGCCCCGGCCGTGCTCGCGGACCAGCAGGCCCGACCTGACCAGATCGTCTATCGCCGCACGCAGGGTGGGGCGGGACACCCCCAGCTCCTTGCAGAGGTCCCGCTCGGACGGGATGGCCTCGCCCGGCCGCTTGTCGGCGATGAAGTCGAGCAGGAAGTCACGCACCCGATCACGCTTGAGCCCGGCCCGCATGTTCAGAGTCACACCAGTGACATTACCAGCGTATTACCAATCTTGGGCGGCCCCCCTGGGCTCTGCTTTCGGGAAGGGTCTTGACGCGCCAACTGGTTAAGACCACTCTATCCATATCGGGCGGATTGCTTACCAATATCTGACCAATGGGAGATCCCGTGAGGTATCGCCTTCTCGCCGCGACAGGAGTGCTGGCGCTCGCCGCCGGCCTGACCGCGTGCGGTTCCCCCTCCCCGTCCACCGGCTCTTCCGGCTCCTCAGGAGCGGGCGAGGCCCAAGCGAAGCTCACGGTCTGGGTGATGCGCGACAGCTTCTCCGACGCGGTGCTCGGCCGCTTCACGACCGAGTTCCAGCGGACCCATCCCCAGGTGACCCTGGACGTCCAGATCCAGGAATGGGACGGCATCGGCCAGAAGGTGACCAGCGGCCTGGCCAGCAACGACGCCCCCGACGTGATCGAGGTGGGCAACACCCAGGTCGCCGAGTACGCCGCCAGCGGCGGGGTGAAGGACCTCACCGACAAGGTCGCCGACCTCGGCGGCGCCGACTGGCTCCCCGGCCTGGCCGAGCCCGGCAAGATCGACGGGCACCAGTACGGCATCCCGTGGTACGCGGCCAACCGTGTGGTGATCTACAACAAGGACCTGTTCGCCAAGGCGGGGATCACCGCTCCGCCCAGGACGCGGGAGGAGTGGCTCGCCACCACCGCCAAGCTCGACAAGGGTGGTGACCAGGGCATCTACCTCGCGGGGCAGAACTGGTACACCCTCGCGGGGTTCATCTGGGACGAGGGCGGCGACCTCGCGGTCAGGGACGGCGCCGGGTGGAAGGGCGCCCTCGACACCCCGCAGGCGCTGGCCGGCATGGACTTCTACAAGCGGCTCCAGGCCCTCGGCAAGGGCCCGAAGGACTCCGACGAGAGCCGGCCGCCGCAGGCGGACGTGTTCGCCAAGGGCGACGTCGCGCAGCTCATCTCCACCCCGGGCGGCGCGGTGGCCATCGAGAAGGCCAATCCCGGTCTGGCCGGCAAGCTCGGATTCTTCCCGATCCCGGGCAAGACCTCCGACAGGCCGGGCGCCGTGTTCACCGGGGGCTCCGACCTGATCATCCCCGAGGCGTCGAAGAACCAGGACCTCGCGTACGAGGTGGTCAAGGCGCTGGCCGGGGAGGCGTTCCAGGTCGACATGGCCAAGGAGATGAGCTACGTCCCGAACCGCGTCTCGCTCGGGAGCGCGCTCGACGGCAACGAGGGCACCGCCGCGATGGCCGCCGGAGCCGCGAACGGCCACGCGACCCCGAACTCGCCCAACTGGGCGGCGGTCGAGGCCAAGAACGTCATCAAGGAGTTCATGACCAAGGCGCTGACCGGCGGGGATCCGGCGGCGGAGGCGGCCACGGCCTCACAGACGATCACCACGATCCTCAACACCAAGTCCTGAGCGCCGGGGCTTCCCTCCAGCCGAACCCGTCGAACCCGTCGAACCCGTCGACCGAGGAGTGTCGTGTCCGTCTCACCCCTGACCCCCACCCCACGGCGGGGGCGCGGCAAGGAGGTCTCCGGGGCGCCGGAAGGGCCGGACAGTTTCCCCGGGGCGCCGGAGGGTCCGGTGGGCGTCCCCGGGGCGTCCGCCGGTCGTACGAGCCGTCCCGGTACGTCCGCCGCCGGTCCGCGCCGTCCCGGGGAGGAAGGCGCGGACCGGAGGGGGCCGCGCATGGCCGGGCTGTGGCCTTACCTGCTGGTCGCGCCCACCGTCGCCGGGGCCGCCTTCCTGCTGCTCTACCCCCTGACGCGCAGTGTGGTGATCTCGTTCCAGCACTTCAGGACCGGTGAGCTGATTCGAGGCGGGGCGGCGTTCGTCGGCCTGGAGAACTACCAGGAAGTTCTGGGCGGCGCCGAGTTCTGGGCGGTGGTGCGCCGCACGCTGGTCTGGACGGCCGTCAACGTCGTCCTGATCATGGTGATCTCCACGCTGACGGCGCTGATGATCGCCCGGCTGGGCAGGCGCATGCGGACGGCCGTGATGGGCGGCCTGGTCCTCACCTGGGCGACGCCGGTCCTGGCGGCGACCACGATCTTCCAGTGGCTGTTCCAGTCACGGCTGGGCGTGGTCAACTGGCTGCTGGTCAGGCTCGGGTTCGAGTCGTTCAGGGACTACACCTGGTTCGCGGGCGGCTCCTCGACGTTCGCCATCCTGGTCATGCTGGTGGTGTGGCAGTCGGTGCCGTTCGCCGCGCTCACCCTGTACGCGGGCCTGACCACGATCCCCGTCGAACTGGACGAGTCCGCCCGGATCGACGGGGCGACCGGAGCGCAGATCTTCCGCGAGGTCACCTTCCCCATCCTCCGTCCGCTGTTCGGGCTGATCACCTCGCTGGAGGTGATCTGGGTGTTCAAGTGCTTCGCCCAGATCTGGGCGATCAGCAAGGGCGGCCCGGAAGGGGCCACCACGACCCTGCCGATCTACGCGTTCCAGGTCGCCCAGTCGCTGCACAGGTACGACCTCGGCTCGGCGATCTCCACGCTGACCGTGCTGATCCTGCTGGCCGTCCTGCTCACCCACCTGCGGCGGATGCTCAAGCACGAAGGAGAGGTCCTGTGACACCGCTGCCCCGGCGGCTCGCCCGCCGCGTCCCTTTGAACCTGGCGGCGCTCGCGGTCCTGGTCGTCTCGGTCTTCCCCGTCTACTGGATGGCCGTCACCGCGTTCACCCCGGCCGCCGACATCCAGTCGGAGACGCCGACCTTCTGGCCGGCCCATCCGACGGTGGAGCACTTCGTCACCGCCGTGAGCGCGGACGGCTTCGGGATGTTCTGGCGCAACAGCATCGTCGTCACCGTCTCCGCCGTGCTGCTCTCGCTGGTGGTGGCGCTGCTGGCGGCGTTCGCGGTCGCGCGGATGCGGTGGCGCGGCAGGCGGGCGTTCATCCTGATGGTCTTCATCGCCCAGATGGCGCCATGGGAGGCGCTGCTGATCTCGATGTTCATCATCGCCCGCGACACCGGCATGCTCGACAGGCTCTCGATGCTGACCCTGCTCTACTTCATGGCCACGCTGCCGTTCACGATCGTGACCCTGCGCGGCTTCCTCGCGGCGATCCCGCCGGAGCTGGAGGAGGCCGCGATGATGGACGGCGCCAGCCGTACGGTCGCCTTCCGCCGGGTCGTCCTGCCCCTGCTGGCCCCCGGCCTGATGTCCACCTCGCTGTTCGGCTTCATCACGGCCTGGAACGAGTTCGCCTTCGCCAACGCGCTGATCATCAAGAACCAGGACGACCGGACCCTGCCGGTGTGGCTGTCGTCCTTCAGCAACATCTTCGGCACCGACTGGGGCGCCACGATGGCCGCCGCCGGCCTCTTCATGCTCCCCGTGCTGCTGATCTTCCTCGTCCTCCAGCGCAGGGTCACCTCCGGCATGATCGCCGGCGCCGTCAAGGGCTGACCTCGGACTCCACCTTCTCCCTTGGCGCGCCTGCGCCAAGGGCGTGCGTCAGCGCGCCCGTGAACAGGGCTCGTGAAGCTGCGAAAGGAAGAGACAAACGTGATCATTCCGCGGCCGCGGGAGCTGGCCGTCCTCGGGGGCTCCGTCGCTTTCCACCCAGATCTTGTACGGCTCGCGCCGCAGGACCCGTCCTTGGGAGAGGAGGGATACCGCCTGCGGGTCGGCCCGTCCGGGATAGAGCTCGCCGCCGGAGGCCGGGCGGGCCGGTTCTACGGGCTCCAGACCCTCGCCCAGTACGGCGCCGCCGTGCCGTACGGGACCATCGAGGACAGGCCCCGGTTCGGCTGGCGCGGCGTCATGCTCGACGTGGCCCGCCACTTCATGCCCAAGGCGTTCGTGCTGCGCCTGATCGACCTGCTGGCCGAGCACAAGCTCAACATCCTGCACCTGCACCTGACCGACGACCAGGGCTGGCGGCTGGAGATCGAGCGCTATCCCCGGCTGACCGAGGTCGGCGCCCGGCGTGGCGGATCCCCGGCGCCGGGGGACTCCCGGGAGTTCTACTCCCGCGAGGACGTGCGGGAGATCGTCGCCTACGCCGCGGAGCGGTTCGTCACCGTGGTCCCCGAGATCGAGATGCCCGGCCACGTCCAGGCCGCGATAGCCGCCTACCCCGAGCTGGGCAACGAGCCGTCCCGGCGGCTTCCTGTCTGGTCGGAGTGGGGGATCAGCGAGCACGTGTTCAACCTGGAGGAGTCCACCATCCGGTTCTGCCAGGACGTCCTGGACGAAGTGGTGGAGCTGTTCCCCGGCCCGTACATCCACGTCGGCGGCGACGAGTGCCCGCCGGTCGAGTGGGAGCGCAGCCCGAGGGCGCTGCGGCGGCTGGATGAGCTCGGGCTGGCCGGGCCCTCGCAGGCGTGCGGGTGGTTCATCGGCCGGATGGCCGAGCACCTGTCGGGGCACGGGCGCAGGCTCATCTGCTGGGACGAGCCCGACCGGGAACCCGCGCCCGGCACGACGGTCATGGTCTGGCTCGACGAGCACGCCGGAGGGGACAGGACCGACATCATCCTGGCCCCCCACACGCGGACCTACCTCGACTACTACCCGTCGGACGCCCCGGGGCAGCCGCCGGCGCAGCCGGGGGTCGTCACGCTCGCCGACGCCTACGCCTTCACCCCGGACCCGGGCGTGCGCGGGGTGCAGTGCCAGATCTGGACCGAGTACATGCCCACGCCGGAGCAGGTGGAGTACATGGCCTTCCCCCGGCTGTGCGCGTTCGCCGAGGTGGCCTGGGGGTCGCCCCGCGATTACCCGGACTTCCTGCGGCGGCTCGACCCGCACCTCGCCCGGCTGACCGCCCAGGGCGTCCACGTGGGGCCGCTCATCCCGTAGCCACCCGATCTCGCCCCGCGAGCCCGATGAACGCGTTCACGCCCCCTGCGGAGCGGAACCGCACGTGAGCGCAGGAAAGGAATGAAAGTGCCAAGGAAGACCAGAGTGTCGAGGAAGCTGTTACTGGGCGGGCTCGTGGCCGCCCTGCTCGCGGCGCTGATCGGGGTGAGCGCCGCCGGCCCGGCGGGCGCCGCCCAGTCGCTGCGGCTGCAGTACAAGACGAGCGCCACGGGCGCCACCGCCGACCAGGTCGAGCCGTGGTTCAACCTCGTGAACAACGGCACCACGACGGTGGCGCTGAGCGGGGTGAAGATCCGCTACTACTTCAAGGCCGACTCGGCGTCGCAGCAGTACCGCTTCGCCTGCTCGTGGGCGGTGATCTCCTGCTCGACGGTGACCGGCGCGTTCGGCGTCATCTCGCCCGGTACGGCCACCGCCGACCGCTACCTGGAGGTGGGCTTCACCTCGGGCAGCCTGGCGCCCGGAGCGCAGACCGGTGACCTGCAACTGCGCTTCTACCGGTCCGACTGGCAGACGATCACGCAGAGCGACGACTACTCGTTCGGCCCCGCGCGCACGACCTACGGCGACTGGACCAAGGTGACCGTCTACCAGAACGGCGTCCTGCTCTGGGGCACCGCTCCGGCGGGAGGCGGGACCTCTCCCTCGCCGACCCCGACCGTCACGCCGCCTCCCGGGGGCAACGCCGGGGTCGTCTTCGACGACTTCGCGTACACCGGCTCCGACGACCCGGCCATCACCGCGCACAACTGGACCGTCCGCACCAACTCCGGCGGCCCCGGCGTGCCCGGGGCGAGCTGGCCGAAGGGCAACGTCAGCTTCCCCTCGATCGGCACCGGCAACCAGGCGCTCCAGCTCAAGGCCGTCACCGACGGCACGGGGGCGGGGACGCAGCAGGCGGAGTTCCTGCACCAGCGCAAGTTCCTCGAAGGCACCTACGCCGCGCGCGTGAAGTTCTCCGACGCCCCCGTCAGCGGCCCGGACGGCGACAACATCGTGGAGACGTTCTTCACGATCACCCCGCTGGCCGCCGACCTCGACCCAAACTACAGCGAGCAGGACTTCGAGTACCTGCCCAACGGCGGCTGGGGCGAGACGGGCGACATCATGTACACCACCTCGTGGGAGACCTACCGCAACGACCCGTGGCTGGCGGTCAACGTCCACAACGAGGTCAGGGCGAGCTACGACGGCTGGCACGACCTGGTCCTCCAGGTCTCCGGAGGGCTCATCAAGTACTACATCGACGGCGCGCTGTTCGCCCAGCACGGCGACATCTACTACCCCGAGACCGTCCAGTCGGTGAACTTCAACCTGTGGTTCATCAGCGGCGGCCTGGTCGGCAGCTCTTCGCAGCGCGGTTATGTCCAGCAGGTCGACTGGTTCTACCACGCGAAGAACGAGGTCGTGGCGCCCGCCGACGTCACGAGCCGCGTCAGCGGGTACCGCTCCACTGGGACCCGCTGGGTTGACACCGTCCCCGCCTCCTGACCGATGATCGCGGTACGGCTCGCGCCGCTCGGGGGCGCGAGCCGTACCGGCACGCCGGGCGGGAGTGGGAGGAGCGGTCGGCGCGGCCCGCATCGTACGGTCGGGAGGGGGCAGGTAGGGAAGGGACAGGGTGCCGGCCGAGATCGAGGAGGTGGGCCCGTGCGGCAGCTCAGCGCGCTCGACGCGCAGTTTCTCAACTTCGAGACCGAGACGAACGTCGCCAACGTCGCCGGGCTGTCGATCCTCGAAGGCGAGGTGACCCGTGACGACCTCGTCAAGCTCGTGGAGGAGCGGTCGGCGCTGGTCGCGCCGCTCCGGCAGAGGGTGGTGCCGGTGCCGCTCGGCCTCGACCATCCCTACTGGGCGCAGGACGAGGCGCTGGACCTCGACTACCACGTGCGCGAGCTGGCGCTCCCGTCTCCGGGGACCGACCGGCAGCTCGCCGCGCAGGTGGCCAGGCTGCACGCGCGGCGGCTGGACCGGCGCCACCCGCTGTGGGAGATGTACCTGATCCACGGGCTGGAGGGCGGCCGTACCGCGCTGTACACCAAGCTGCACCACGCCGCGATCGACGGCATCGGCGGGGCCGACGTGCTCGCCGCGTTCATGGACACCGAGCCACGGCCGAAGCGCCGCGCCGCCGGGCGGCCCGCGGAGCCGGAGCGCGCCCCGGAGACGGCGGAGATGCTGCTCAGGACCGCGGGACGGCTGGTCGCCAACCCGGCCCACCTGCTGAGGTTCTTCGCCGAGGCGATGCCCTACCTGGACGAGATCCCGGTCATCTCCCGGCTGCCCGGCGCGGTGCCGGTGTCGCGGGCCACCCGCTGGCTGGCCCGCCAGGTCGGCCTCGGGAAGGAGGTCCCCGAGCTGCCGAAGCTCACCGCGCCCCGTACGCCCTTCAACGGCCCGGTGTCCGCGCACCGCCGGTTCGCTTTCGTGGAGATCCCGCTCGACGAGGTCAAGCAGATCAAGAACGCCTTCGGCATCACCGTCAACGACGTGGTCATGACCCTGGCGGCGACGGCCGTCCGGCGCTGGCTGATCGCGCACGAGGCGCTCCCCGCCGAGCCGCTCGTGGCGGGCGTCCCGTTCTCGTTGCGGGACGCGGGCGCGGACGGGCCGGGCAACCAGGTCACGCTCATGATCACCTCGCTGGACACCCAGATCGCCGACCCGGGCGAGCGGCTGGAGGCCGTCCACCAGGCGATGCGGCGGATCAAGGACCGCTTCAACCTGTCCCCCGCGCGCTGGCTGCGGCACCTGAGCGAGAGCATGCCCGCCGCCCTCACCGGCCTGGCCGACCGCGCCGCCTTCGGGCTCGTCGCCCAGACGTCGCCGCCGGTCAACCTGATCATCTCGAACATCCCCGGCCCGCAGATCCCGCTGTACGTGTGCGGGCGGCGGCTGCTCGCGCAGTACCCGGTGTCGGTCGTCACCGACGCGAGCGGAGGCCTCAACATCACGGCCTTCTCTTACGACGGGCAGATCGACGTGGGGGTCGTCGCCTGCCGCACGATGGTGCCCGACGTGTGGAGCGTCGTCGACCACCTGCGTGAGGCGCTTGAGGAGCTGAAGGCGCTCACCTGAGCGCGGCCTCCCCAGGGGTCCGGCTCAGGTGAGCGCGGCCTCCCCGTGGATCCGGCGTCCGGTGATCTGCTGGGGGTACATGACGATGAAGTGGTCGCCGCCGCCCCGCGCCCACGGGGTCAGGGGGAGCAGGGCCAGCCGCTCGATCTCCGCGAGATCCTGTACGGCCCGGGCGTGCCCGACCATGGTGACCGACCATCCCTGGTGCGCCCGCGCGTCGAACTCGTCCGCCTCGAAGGCCACGACCGCGTTGCGGGCGGCGGACGCCAGCCGGGAGCCGGCGGTGGTCCGGATCACGACATGCTCGCCGTCGAGGACGAACCCGACGGGCTGGACGGCGGGGAGGGCGCGGTCGGTGAACACGATGCGCCCGACGGGGACGGAGGCCAGCAGCACGAGGCACTCCTCGCGTGACAGCACCTGCAACCCCGCCGAATCCAGTGTCATGGGTCCAGATTGCCCGACGCGGAAAGCGTCGATCAGGGCCGAAGGTCCCGTCCTTCCCGGGCGATCGGCCCGCCTCCCCCGGAGACCACACCGGTCGGCGGGTCAGCCCTCGGGCCTCACGGATGCCGGTGGGTCAGACCCCCGCGAACGGGACGGCGGCCGGGGCGGACGTGCCCTCGCGGCTGGGGTGGGCCCACAGCCCGCGCCGTTCGAGGATCGGCAGGACCCCCTCGCCGAACCAGTAGGCCTCCTCCAGGTGCGGGTACCCCGACAGCACGAACTCGGTGAGACCGAGGTCGTGGTACTCGGCGATCCGGTCGGCCACCTCCTGGTGGCTGCCGACCAGGGCGGTGCCGGCGCCGCCGCGCACGAGCCCGACCCCGGCCCACAGGTTGGGGGCGACCAGCAGGTCGGAGGTGTCGCCGCCGTGCAGGTCGAGCATCCTGCGCTGGCCCTCGGACTCGCTACGCCGCAGGCCCTCCTGCACACGCCGGATCGTCTCGGGGTCGATGCCCTGGAGCAGCCGTCCGGCAACCGCCCATGCCTCTTCGGCGGTGTCGCGGGTGATGATGTGCAGGCGGATGCCGTACCTCAGGGTGCGCTCGCGCTCGGCGGCCAGCGCGGCGATCCACTCCAGCTTGGCGGCCACCGCGGCGGGCGGCTCCCCCCAGGTGAGGTAGACGTCGGAGTGGCGGGCCGCCACCGGTCCGGCGGGGCCGGAGGAGCCGCCGAAGTAGATCGGCGGCAGCGGGTCGGGGACGCGCGGGATGCGGGCCCCCTCGACCTTGATGTGCCTTCCGGCGAAGTCAGAGCAGGCCATGGCGGGGCGGCGGGGTGCCGTTCAGGGTGTAACGGCCGATGTGCTGGATCTTCCAGCGCACCGGGTCGTGCAGCGTGTGGGTACGGGCGTTGCGCCAGTGCCGGTTCAGGTTCAGGTGCTCCAGCGCGGACCGGGTGCCGGAGACCTCGAAGACGGCGTCGGCCAGCTCGATCGAGGCCCGGTCGGCGTAGGCCTTGGCCGTGGCCACCGCGATCGAGGCCGAGGCGGCGCTGTCGTCGTCGAGATCGGCCCTGGCCGCGTCCACGGCGTCGCCCGCCTCCCGGAGCAGCGCCTCGGCCGCCCTGAGCGTGATCGCGAGCTCGCCGAAGCGCTGGATGAGCAGCGGGTCCTCGGCCGCGCTCTCGTACCCGCTCTCGAACCACGGCCGACTCTTGGTGCGGACGAACTCTGCCGCCTCGGCCAGCGCGGTGCCCGCGATGCCCACATCGATGGCGGCGTGCAACAGCTGGGCCACGGCCCCGTGGAGCTGTGGCCCGGTGAACGTCAGGTGGTGGGGAACCACGCGGTCGGCCGGCACGCGCACCCCCCGCAGGTGGACGGTGCCGCTGGCGGTGAGCCGCTGGCCCATCCCCGCCCAGTCGTCCACGACCTCGACGCCCTCGGCGTCCCGGGGGACGTACGCCACCTGGAGCCGCTCGTCGGGGTCGCGCGCCAGCACCGGGATCCAGTCGGCGAACAGCGCGCCCGTGCTGTAGTGCTTGTCGCCCTCCAGCACCCACCCGCCGTCGGCGTGCGGGGTCAGGCGCGTGCGGTGGTCCTGCACGTGCTTGGTCCCCGCCTCTGACTGGGCGTTGCCGAGCCGCCTGCCGTGGAGGATCTCGGCGAAGAAGAACTTCCGCTGCTCAGGGGTGCCCTGGCGGCGCAGCACGTTCACGTAGACGAAGTGGCTCTGCGGGATCTGCGCGATGTTGGGGTCGCCGGCCGCGAGGAGCCGCACGACCTCCGCCAGGGTACGGCCGCTCACGTCGGCGCCGCCGTGGTCACGGGGGACCGTGATGGCGAGCAGGCCGCTCCCGGACAGCTCGTCGAGCTCGGCGGAGGGCAGTCGGCGTTCCCGGTCGCGGTCGGCGGCCCCGGCGGCGAACTTCTCCGACAGCCTCGCGGCGGTCGCGAGCGCTTCCGCGTCGCTCGTGATGATCTGCGCCATGGTCCTTCCTCAGTGTCCGTACGACGGTGGGCCGGGCACGTCGCCTCCGACTATAACCAACCAAACAGGTCGTAAAAATCTGGAACAGGAGCGGACCTCTGCGGGTGGGCTACGAGCCCGTCAGGTCGTAGACCACCGCGCCGCCGACGGTGGCGGGGGTGAAGGTGGACTCCACTTCGCCGAGGGTGGTAGACACACGACCGTCCTTTGCCGGTTGCGGGAGATGCACCGTAAAGCTAGGACGGCACGGCTACCAGCGCCGTAAGAGAAGTTTGAGAAATCCATGAATTGGGCCTTCGCGGCAGGCCCTCCCCGGGACCGGGCCGCGGGCCCCCCGAGACCCGGCGGCAGGCCCCTGGGACCGGGCGGCGGGCGTCAGAGCAGGGCCATGCGGGCCGCGCCGACCAGCCCTCCGTCCCGGCCGAGGGCCGCGGGGGTGACGCGCAGTCGCTGGACGAACCCCAGGTGCGCGCGGCCGGCGACGGCCCGGCGCAGCGGGGCGAAAAGCAGCTCGCCGGCCCCCGCGACCCCGCCGCCGATCACCACCTGGTCGAGGTCGCAGACGGCGGCCACCGAGATGATCGCGCTCGCGAGGGCGCCTGCGGCGCGCTCGAAGGCGGCCAGGGCCACCGCCTCGCCGTCGCGGGCCGAGCGTGACAGCTCGCGCGCGTCGGGGCCGTTCCATCCCTGGTCCCTGGCCCAGCGGACCATCGAGGGGCCGCTCGCGACGGTCTCGACGCACCCGGTGGCCCCGCAGGGGCAGAGGGAGCCGCCGGGGTCCACGACGATGTGCCCGATATGGCCGGCGTTGCCCGTCGGCCCGGCGTAGGGGACGCCGTCGAGGACGAGGCCGCCGCCGATGCCGGTTGAGACCACGATGCCGAGCATGGCCGCCGCGCCGCGTCCCGCGCCGCGCCAGGCCTCTCCGGCCGCCGCCGCCACGGCGTCGCCCACGAGACGGGACGGAACGCCGGGCACCACCTCGGCCACCTGGGCGAGGATCGGGAACTCCCGCCAGGCGGGGATGTTGACCGGGCTGACCGTGCCGGCGAGGAGGTCGAGGGGCCCCGCCGACGCGACGCTGACCGCGAGCGGCGGGGCGTCCCCGGCCACGTCGTGGATCAGGTTCGTGAGGGCGCGGCCCACCACGGCGGCCTCGCCGGGGAGCGCGGCGGGGGTGGGCACCTCGCCGCGGCGGAGCACCGCGCCGTCCTCGCCGATCATGGCGGCGGCCAGTTTGGTGCCGCCGATGTCGGCGGCCAGCACGTAGGGGGTCATGGGCTTCTCGTCGCTCGGGAGATGGGCGGGCCGGCGGTCGCGGTGCCGGGGGATCAGGATGTCAGGAGGGCGTCGAGGCGAGGGGCGTAGGTGGCGTGGAAGACCAGCGAGGCCGCGCCGATCGCGGCGGCGTCGGCGGCGATGGGGGAGACCTCGACCCGCGCGGTGTGCAGGCGGCGGGCCAGGGGCCGGGTGGCCACGGCGTCCGCGATGACCTGCCGGTAGAAGCCGGCGACCTCGTGCATGGCGGGCCCGCCGATCACCAGCAGGTCGATGTCGAGCACGTTGACGATGCTCACGGCGGCGTCGGCGAGCCGGGCGGCGACCTCCCCGATGACCTCGCGGGCGAGCGGATCCCCGGCCGCGGCCGCCGCGCAGATCGCCGCGTGGCCGGGGCTTCCGCCGAGTGCGCTCCGGGCGCCGCCGGCCAGGCGGGCTCGTACGGTCGCTTCGATGGCGCTCGGGCAGCAGACCGCCTCGACGCAGCCGCGGTTGCCGCAGTAGCACTCGGGCCCGTCCGGCACGACGGCGATGTGGCCGAACTCCCCGGCGTTCAGGGACCGGCCCCGGTAGATCCGATTGTCGAGGAACAGCCCGCCGCCGATGCCGGTGCCGAGATACAGGTAGGCGAAGCTCGGCGTGGAGCGCGCGAGGCCGGCCCAGCGCTCGCCGATGGCCGCGGCCGCCGCGTCGTTGTCGAAGGTCACAGGGAAGCCGGTGTGCTCCTCCAGCAGGCGCTTGATCGGCACGTGGTCCCACCCGGTCAGGCGCGGCGGGAAGCGCATGGCGCCGTCGGCGTCGAGCGGGCCGGGACAGGCCAGGCCGACGCCGAGCACCTTGCCGTCGGGCACTCCCGCCTCGCCCAGCATGCGCCGGGCCGTGACCGCCATCTGGCGGATCACCTCGCCGGGCGCGAGGCCGGGCCGTACGTCGGTGCGGAGCCTGGCGACCGGCTGCCCCGCGAGGTCGGCGAGGACGTACGAGATCTGCCCGGGGTCGAAGTGGATGCCGACGGCGTGCCCGGCGGCGGGGTCGACCCGCAGGATCGTGCGCGGTTTGCCGCCGCTGGAGGGGAGCGACCCGTCCTCGATGACCAGGCCCTCCTCCAGCAGCCTGCGCACGATGACCGAGACGGTCTGGGCGGTGAGGCCGGCACGCTCGGCGATCTGGACGCGGCTGATGCCGTCGGAGACCTGGATCGCGTCAAGGACGACGGCACGGTTGTAACTGCCTACTTTCGGCAGGTTTGTGCCCATCTGCATGCCTAGCTCCTGGCGTCCTTGAGGTCCTCAGGCAATATCGCACAACCCGTTGACTTAGTAAATCAAAAAGACTTACGTTCTCGTCACCCATGGAAACACGGCCGAAACACGGCCGGCGGACCACTCCAGCGCGGGGGTCGGGGCCCCGGGGTTGTGCTCGTGGGCGCCGCAGGGCCGGAGAAGGAGTCCGATGCGACGAGCGATGGCGGCCTCGATACTGGCGGTCGCGACGGCCGCCACGGCGGTCGCGTGCGGTGGGGACACGACGCCGGAAGGCGCCGGCGGGGCCAAGGAGATCGAGGTCCTCTACAAGACCGAGCCCGGCTGGCCCTACATGACCAAGGTGCTCCAGCAGGCCAAGACCGAGTACGAGTCCGCGCACAAGGGCGTGACGATCAAGCTCACGCCGGTCCAGGGCGGCAACGAGGTCTACTACACCAAGCTCGCGCTGCTGAACCGCTCGGCCGACTCGGCTCCGGAGGTGTACCTCCACGACACCTTCCAGGTCAACGCCGACGTGGCCGCCGGGAAGCTCGCCCCGCTCGACGACTACCTGAGCTCGTGGCCCGACTGGGCGACGCAGTACGACGACTCGGTCAAGCAGGCCGCCAAGGGCCCCGACGGCAAGATCTACGGCGTCCCGATCAGCACCGACACGCGAGGCCTGTGGTACAGCAAGGACGTCTTGGCCAAGGCCGGCGTCCAGGTGCCCTGGGAGCCCAAGACCTGGGCGGACGTGCTGACCGCGGCCCGCGCGATCAAGCAGAGGGTCCCCGGCGCCATCCCGTTCAGCATGTACTCCACCAAGCCGCACGGCGAGGCCGCCACCATGCAGGGCTTCGAGATGCTCCTATACGGCACGCCGGGAGGCACGCTGTACGACGACACCCAGAAGAAGTGGGTGGCCTCCAGCAAGGGCATCACCGACTCGCTCGGCTTCATCAACACGATCTACCGCGAGAACCTCGGCCCGAAGCAGGCCGACGCGTTCAACGTCAAGCTGGGCGAGAAGGTGCAGTACGACTGGTTCCCCGCCGGCAAGCTGGGCATCGACCTCGACGGCGCCTGGCTCTCCTCGGCGTGGAAGCCCACCGGCACCAAGCCGTGGCCGCAGTGGGCCGAGAAGATCGGGTGGACCCCCATGCCGACCCAGAACGGCGAGGCCCCCGGCGCGGTCAGCATGTCGGGCGGCTGGGTCATGGCGATGAGCTCCTACGCCAAGGACAAGAAGGAGGCGTTCGACTTCATCAGCGTCGTGACCAACAAGCGCAACACGCTGACGTACTCGGTCAGCTCCGGTGACCTCACGCCCCGCAAGGACGTGGCCGCCGACCCCGCCTACACCGCCGGCAACCCCGCCGTGAAGTTCTGGACCGACCTCGCCTCGGTGACGCACTACCGCCCGGCCTACGAGGTCTATCCCAAGGTCTCCGCCGAGGTGCAGAAGGCCATGGAGGCCATGACGACCGGCTCCAAGGCCCCCGAGGCCGCCGCCAAGGAGTACGCCGACGCGCTGCCCGGCGTCGTGGGCGGCCCCGGCAAGGTGACCTCCGGCTCATGACCGTCACGACGGCGACGCCGCCGCGGGCGGCGGGCTCCTCCGCGCCGGGGGAGCCGCGCCGGCGGGCGCGCGGGGCCCTGCGCTGGATCCTGCCGCTCGCGCCGGCGCTGGTCCTGCTCGTGATCTTCCTGGCGGGGCCGATCCTGTGGAGCGTCTACATCGCCTTCACCAACGAGACGCTCACCGGCGCGGCGTCGGTGAACTCGCGGTTCGTCGGCGTGGACAACTTCGTCAAGCTGCTGGGCGACGAGGACTTCCGCCACTCGTTCCTCCTCACGTTCGTCTTCGTGATCGGGTCGGCGGTCATCGGGCAGAACACCCTCGGCCTGCTGATCGCGCTGCTCCAGCGCGGGCGGGGACGGCTGGTGAGAAGCGTGGTGAACGGCGTCGTGATCGCGGCCTGGGTGGTGCCCGAGGTCGTCGCGGCGGCGTGCTGGTTCTCGTTCCTCTCGGAGGAGGGCACGCTCAACGAGCTGCTGGGCGCGATCGGCCTGTCCCAGGACTGGCTGTTCACCGCCCCGATGATCGCGATCATCCTGGCCAACATCTGGCGGGGCACCGCGTTCTCGATGCTGGTCTACTCGGCCGCGCTGTCGGACGTGCCGGGCGACCTGCTAGAGGCGGCCTCGGTGGACGGGGCGACCACCTGGCGGCGGTTCGCGCACATCACGCTGCCGCTGATCCGCCGCTCGATCATGTCGAACCTCATGCTCATCACGCTGCAGACCCTGGCGAGCTTCGGCCTGATCTACGCCCTCACGGGCGGCGGCCCTGGCACGGCCAGCCAGACCACGCCGCTCTACATGTACGAGCAGGCGTTCCGCTACTTCGAGATCGGGTACGGCAGCGCCATGGCGCTGGTGATGCTCGTCATCGGCGCGGCGTTCTCCCTGGTCTACCTGCGACTGATCAAGGTGGACGCCTGATGGCCCGCGTGAGCGCCCCCGCCCAGGGGGTCCGCCGATGACCCGCGCGGGCGCACGCGGCGCGGCGCTGATCTCGCTCGTGGTGATCACCCTGGCCTTCGCCGGCCCGTTCCTGTGGGTGGTGCTGGCCTCGCTGCAACACCAGGCCAACCTCACCGCCAAGCCGGCCTTCCGGTTCTCCCTGGAGAACTTCGCCGCGGTGCTCGACTGGGAGACCGTCTACCAGCCGATCGTCAACTCGATCGTCATCTCCGGGGCCACCGCCGTCCTCACCGTGGTCCTCGCCGCGCTCGCCGCCTACCCGCTCTCCCGCTACAAGCTGCGCTTCGGGCGGCACTTCATGCTGACGCTGCTGTTCACCACGGGTCTTCCCGTCACGGCCATCATGGTGCCGGTCTACTCGATGTTCTTCCGGTTCAACCTGTACGGGTCGATCCCGGCGATGGTGCTGTTCCTCGCGGCGAGCGCGCTGCCGTTCGCCATCTGGATGATGAAGAACTTCATGGACGGCGTGCCGGTGAGCCTGGAGGAGGCGGCCTGGGTCGACGGGGCCGGGTGGGTGCGGTCGCTGACGCGCGTCGTCGTGCCGCTGATGGCCCCCGGCGTCGCCGTCGTCTCGATCTTCGTCTTCGTCGGCCAGTGGGGGAACTTCTTCGTCCCGTTCGTCCTGCTCGACACGCCGGAGAAACAACCGGCGGCGGTCACCATCTACACCTTCTTCACGCAGTACGGCCAGGTCGCCTACGGCGAGCTGGCCGCCTTCTCGATCATCTACACGGCCCCGGCCGTGATGCTCTACGTCGCCGTGAACAAGTACCTCGCCGGTTCGTTCAGCTTCGCCGGATCAGTGAAGGGTTGACCCTTGCGTATCACCAGCGTCGAATCCACAGAGCTCTTCGTCGAGGCCGGGCAGGTCGTCCGGGTACACGTCGACGGGCCCCCGGGCGAGATCGAGGTCCGTGTCACCGGCCCCGGCGCCGGCGGCGTGAGCCGTACGGCCCGGCGCCCGGCCGAGGTGGGCGTCTCGACCGGCGCCCCGCCCGGGACGCGCGTCCCCATCGAGGTGACGTGCGGGGACGCCGTGGCCACGGCGGAACTGGTGGTGTCCGAGCCCGGCTGGACGGTGTGGATGGTGCCCCACTTCCACTACGACCCGGTGTGGTGGAACACCCAGGCCGCCTACACCACCACGTGGGACGACGCGGGCGGGGTCGCGCAGCGGTACCGGGGCGAGCGGCAGAACGCCGGGTTCGACCTGATGCGCGAGCACCTGGCGACGGCGCGCCGCGACCCCGACTACAAGTTCGTGCTCGCCGAGGTCGACTACCTCAAGCCCTACTGGGACGCCCATCCCGAGGACCGCGACCTGCTGCGGCGGCTGCTCGCCGAGGACAGGGTCGAGCTGATGGGCGGCACGTACAACGAGCCCAACACCAACCTCACCTCTGCCGAGTCGACGATCCGCAACATCGTCTACGGGGTCGGCTTCCAGCGCGACGTCATGGGCGGTGACCCGGCCACCGCCTGGCAGCTCGACGTCTTCGGCCACGACCCGCAGTTCCCTGGGCTGATCGCCGAGGCCGGGCTGACCTCAAGCTCCTGGGCGCGGGGGCCCCACCACCAGTGGGGGCCGATGCTCACCGGGCGCGACCTCGAACGCGACGGCTGGGGCGACCCGTCGGCCATGCAGTTCCCCGCCGAGTTCGAGTGGCTGTCGCCGTCCGGCAAGGGCGTGCTCACCCACTACATGCCCGCGCACTACAGCGCCGGATGGTGGATGGACTCCTCGGCGGACCTCGCCGCCGCCGAGGAGGCCGTGTACGAGCTGTTCGTCCAGCTCAAGAAGGTCGCGGCCACGCGCAACCTGCTGCTGCCCGTGGGCACCGACTACACGCCGCCCAACAAGTGGGTCACCGAGATCCACCGCGACTGGAACGCACGCTACGTCTCGCCGAGGTTCGTCTGCGCGCTGCCGAAGGAGTTCTTCGCGGCCGTGCGCTCCTCGCTTCCGGCGCCGTCCCCGCAGACCCGCGACATGAACCCCGTCTACACCGGCAAGGACGTCTCCTACACCGACACCAAGCAGGCCCAGCGAGCCGCGGAGTCGCTGGTCGGCGACGCCGAGAAGTTCGCCACGCTCGCCGCCGTGACCACCGGCGCCCGCTACCCGCACGCGGCGCTCGACAAGGCCTGGCGGCAGCTCGTGTTCGGCGCGCACCACGACGCGATCACCGGCTCGGAGTCCGACCAGGTGTACCTCGACCTGCTCACCGGCTGGCGCGAGGCCCACGACCTCGGTGAGGGGGTGCTCGACGCGGCGCTCGGCGAGCTGACCGCCCACGTCGACACCCGGGGCGAGGGTACGGCCGTGGTGGTGTGGAACCCCTCGTCGTGGGAGCGCACCGACCTGGTCCGGGTACGGCTCGCGCTGCCCCGGCCCGGCACGTACGGCGTGCGGGTGACCGATCCCGCCACGGGCGAGCTTCCCGTGCTGCTGGAGAACCCCGAGTACGACGAGGACGGCGGCCTGTCGGCCGTCGACGTCGTGGTGCGGGCGCCCGCCGTGCCGGCGCTCGGCTGCCGGACGCTGCGGGCCGAGCCGGTGGCCGAGGCGGCACCGCTCGGCTGGACCACGCGTGAGGGGCACGGCATCTCCACGGCGACCCACGTGGTCGAGGTCGACCCGGCGCGCGGCGGCTGCGTGTCCCGGTTCTACGACGTCGCCCGCGACCGCGAGCTGCTGCGGCCCGGCAGGGTCGGCAACGAGCTGGTGGTCTACGACGAGTACCACGAGCACCCAGAGTTCCACGAGGGCCCCTGGCACCTGGTGCCGAAGGGGACCGCCACCGGCTCGGCCGGGAGCCCCGCCCTGTCGGTCGTCACCGAGACGTGCGCGCTGGCCGAGCGCGTCACGGTCACCGGCCGGGTCGGGCCCGTCGCCTACACCCAGCGGATCACCCTGTGGCACGGCCTCGACCGCGTCGACTGCGTCACCCATGTCGACGAGTTCGACGGCGCGGACCAGCTCGTCCGGCTGCGCTGGCCCGCCCGCGTCCCGGGCGCGATGCCGGTCAGCGAGGTCGGCGACGCCGTCGTCGGACGGGGCTTCGGCCTCATCGACGTCGACTCGGGGGAACACCCCTGGACGCTCGACAACCCGGCGGGCAACTGGTTCGCCCTGTCGTCCACCGCCAGGGTCGCCCTGCGCGCCGAGGACGGCACGCCGATCGGCGACCGGGCCGTCGGCATCGCCGAGATCATCGGCGGCGAACCGCGCGACCTGGCCGTCGCGCTGGTGCGCAAGGGCGTGACCGCGACCTGCTCCACCGCCCCGGGCCCCCGGTACGGCGACCTCGGCGTGGACTCCAACCTGCCGGACGTGCGGGTCGCGCTCGGCACCCCGGAGGAGAACCCGTTCGTGGCGGAGGTCCTCGCGGCGGCCGAGCCGGGGTACGGCGAGCTGCTGCGCGAGCGCCTGGCGTCGGGCGGCCGGGCCCGGGTGTGGGTCCCCGCGTCGGAACCGCTTCCGAAGGTGTGGGTGCCGAGCGCCGACCTCACCGGGCCCCGCGCGCTTCCCGTGCTGATCGTCGCCGGAGAGGGGGCCGCCGAGGAGTTGGTCGCCGACCTCGACGACGCGGTGATCGAGGTGACCCAGCCGTCCGGGCTCGCCGCGCTCACCGAGCCCGCGCTGGACGACTACACGATCGGCGTGGTCAACCGGGGCATCCCCGGGTTCGCCGTCGACGCGGGCGGCGCCCTGCATCTGTCGCTGCTGCGCTCGTGCACCGGCTGGCCGTCCGGCGTGTGGATCGACGCGCCCCGCCGCACCGCGCCCGACGGGTCGAACTTCCAGCTCCAGCACTGGACCCACTCCTTCGAGTACTCCCTGGTCACCGGGGCCGGCGACTGGCGTGCGGCCCGGCTGGTCGAGCACGGGCACGACGTCAACCACCCGCTCGCCGCCGTGGCCGCGCCCGCGCACGAGGGGGAGCTGGCGGCCACGACCTCGTTCCTCGCCGTGGAGCCCGCGGGCAAGGTCGTGCTCGCCGCGCTGAAGGCCACGGGCAACCCGCTCGCCTCGGGCAGGGAGGCGGGAGAGGTCGGCGGCGTCACCCTGCGGCTGTACGAGGCGACGGGCGAGCGGGTCACCGCCAGGATCCGCACCGATCTGCCGCTCACCGGCGCCCACCGCACCGACCTGCTCGAACGGCCCCTGTCCCCGGTGCCGGACGACGGGCTCGAACTGACCGGCATGGAGATCGCCACCGTCGCCGCGACGCTGGACAGGCGGGGCTCTCGCGCGGCGGAGGGCCCGGGGGTGGCGCTGGGACCGGAGGGCGAGCCGTACCAGCCCGTCTACACGCGCTACTGGCTGGACAACGCCGGGCCCGCCCCCTCGGGCAACCTGCCGGTGGCGGTCCACCTGTCCCGGACGCACGTCGCGGTCGAGGGATCCGTCGAGCTGGTCGTGTCCGTCGCCTCCGGGCTCACCGAGGGCGAGGTGTCCGGCGTCGTCACCATCCAGGCTCCCGAGGGGTGGACCTGCGAGCCGGTCGAGCGGCCGTACGTGCTGGCGCCCGGCGGGCACGCGGTGTTCCCCGTGCGGGTCGTCCCCGCGGACGGCGCCGAGCCCGGCGAGTACTGGCTGCGCGCCGGCATCTCCCACGGGGGGCAGGCCTACGAGGACGTGACCCGGCTGCACGTGGGCGGCGGCCATGACGCGGGCCTCGACGTCACGGTGGAGACGCCCGAGGTGCGTCTGACGCTGGGCGGCTCCGAGGCCGCGTCCGGGGCGGTGGAGCTGCTGCTGAGGTCCCCGGCGCGTACGGATGTCTCGGTGCGGGCACAGCTGATCAGCCCCTGGCACACCTTCGAGCTGATCCCCGAATGGAATACCGGAGTCGTCGTACCCGCCCGGGGGGAGGCCCGGCTCCGTTTCGAGGTGCAGGCGCCTCCCGGCACCCGGCCGGGCCGCTGGTGGGCGGTGGTCAAACTGGCCGGCGCGGGCCGGCTGCACTACACCGAGGCCATCGAGATCGAGGTCCTCGGATGATCCGGGTGGTCGCCACGGTTCGCGGCCGAGGTGCTCCGATGAGCCGGGTCGCCACGGTCGCGGGGGAGGTCCTCGGATGAGCGTGACCGCCACGGTCGCGGCGGAGGTGGGGGAGCGGGTCGTGCTGGTCTCCGACGTCGACGCGCGGGAGGCGGAGCTGCGCGCGGGGCCGCTCGCCGCGCGGCTGCCGCACCCGCGCGGCGCCGAGGGCAGGAACCTCCGCCGCTGGCTGGTCCAGGTCCTGGTCACCGAGGCGCTCGTCGAGCAGGAGGCCGCCGCGCTCGGCCTCACCCCGGCGGACGATCGGTCAGGGCCGAACGACCCGGTGGATGGCAGGGCACGGCCGGACGTCGCGGTGGATGGCAGGGCACGGCCGGACGTCGTGGTGGGTGACCGGGCGCGTTCCGGTCCGCTGGCGCTGCCGGCCGCGCTCCGGACGGGGGGAGTCGTCGCGGCCGTGACGGTGTCGATGCCGCTGGCACGGGCGCTGCGCGCCGTGGTGACGGCCGGGGTGCGCGCCTCCGAGGACGAGGTGCGCGCGTACTACGACCGCAACCTCGACCGGTTCACCCGTCCGGAGACACGCCACGTGAGCAAGGCGGGGGGAGCGTCCCTCGGCCCCGTGCGGCGCGGAGAGCTGGCCGGGCCCCTGGAGGCGGCCATCTTCTCCGCCCGGGAGGGCGAGGTCGTCGGGCCCGTCGAGGGTCCGGGCGGGCCGTGGACCGTGCGGGTGGACGCCATCGAACCGGGAGGCCCGCGGCCGTACGAAGAGGTCCGCGAGATCATCGCGTCCGAGCTGACCTCGGTCGCGGTCGAGCGCGCCTTCGCGAGCCGGCTGGAGCGGCGGTACGCCGAGAAGGTGCGGTTGCGCCCCGGATACGAGCACCCCGCCGACCCAAGCCACGCTGACGCCACCCACCGGCACTGAAGCGCTTCCTCCTGCGGGAGACCCCACCGGATGCGGGTACGTGTCCACATGGTCGAACGAGCGGGGGTCGTACAGTTTCGCCATGGAGTACACGAGGTTCGCCAGGTTCGGCATGGTTTGCACGGTCGACCATCTGGCCTCCACGGCGGGGCTGGACATGCTCGACCGTGGCGGCTCGGCGGCCGACGCGGCGCTCGCGGCCAACGCCGTGCTGGCGGTCACCGCTCCGCACGCGTGCGGCCTCGGGGGCGACCTGTTCGCGCTCGTCCACGAAGGCGGCGGATCGCCCCAGGCGCTGAACGCCTCAGGGCGCTCGGGTTCCGGGGCCGATCCGGACCGGCTGCGCGCCGAGGGGCACGACCGCATGCCGTTCCAGCGGGACATCCGGTCGGTGCCGGTGCCCGGCTGCGCCGACGGCTGGCTGGCCCTGCACGCCCGGTACGGGAGGCTGCCGCTCGCGGAGCTGTTCGCGCCCGCCATCCGGTACGCCGACGAGGGGTTCCCCGCCTCCCCGCTGCTGGCCCCGGCCGCCGCGGTGCTGCCCGGCGTGGACGCGGCGCTCGCCCCCGGCGACCTCATCCGGCGGCCCGGCGTCGCCCGCGCCCTGGAGGCGCTGGCCACCGACGGGCGTGACGGCTTCTACCTCGGCGAGTTCGGCAAGGGCCTGATCGCGCTCGGCCGCGACGGCGCGGCGGGCGGTTCGAGCGAGGGTGAGTACGCCGAGGCCGACCTGGAACGTGTCAACGCCGACTGGGTGGAGCCGCTCAGGGCCCGCGCCTTCGGCCACGACGTGTGGACAATCCCGCCGAACTCCCAGGGGTACCTGCTGCTGCTCGCGCTGACGATCGCCGACGGGCTCGACCTGCCCCGCGATCCGTCCGACCCGCTCTGGGCCCACCTGCTGGCCGAGGCCGCGAGGGCCGCGGGGCACGACCGTCCCGACGTCCTGTTCGACGGGGCCACGGTCGGCGACGTGCTCGCCTCCGCCGGCGAGCGGCGGGCGACGATCGACCCGTCACGCAGGGCCCGGCTCCGCGACCTGACCGCGTCCGGCGACACCACCTACCTGTGCGCGGTCGACGCCGAGGGGATGGGCGTGTCCCTCATCCAGTCGAACGCCGCCGGGTTCGGCAGCATGCTGTTCGAACCGGCCACGGGGATCAACCTGCACAACCGGGGCATCGGCTTCTCGCTCGTCCCCGGCCACCCGGCGGAGTACGGACCGGGCCGCCGCCCGCCGCACACCCTCGCCCCCGCCCTGGTGACCCGCCCCGACGGGTCGCTGCGCGCAGTGCTCGGGACGATGGGAGGGGACTCCCAGCCGCAGATCCTGCTCCAGGTGGCCGCCCGCCTGCTGGCCTCGGGCGAGTCGCCCGGCCAGGCGATCGGCGCGCCCCGGTGGCGGGTCGGCCCCGGCCTCACCGGCTTCGACGCCTGGAGCGAGCCCGACGAGGCGTCCCTGGAGGTCGAGCAGGGCGCGGGGTGGGGCGAGGGGCTCCAGGAGCGCGGCCACACGGTCCGGGACCTGCCGTACGGCGGGGCGTTCGGGTACGCGCACCTCATCGACGTACGGCCCGACGGGGTGCTGGCCGGCGCGGCCGACCCCCGCGCCCTCATCTCCGGCGCGGCCGGCCGCTGACCCCGTGAGCCGCTGAGCCGGTGAGGCTCCTCGGCCGGGAACGATCGTGGTTCCCGGCCGTTGGCGGTCCTCGCGGTGATCAGCCTGGGAAGGCTGGGGAATTCCCCGTAGACCGCGCCCCCGTGCTGGATGAGTATGGGGTTACTCATGCCGGGAGCGCGCGGGTTCCCTACCGTGCGACTCACCAGAGGTGCCTGACGGACTGTCTGAGGGGCCGACGATGTTCCGCCACTTCTCGATGCTCGCCGTGTCCTCGGCGCTGGTCCTGAGCCCGGTGCCCTCGGTCCCCGTGCCCGAGGGGATCGACCAGTGCGTGGCGCCCGACGGCATACCGGGTCAGCCTCTCGAACAGGCGAGGCTGATGCTCACGGGCCTGCCCAAGAACGAGATCAGGATCCAGGTCGATCCCGAGGACTACCCGTCTGAGCCGCCGCCCTACGTCGTCGGTTACCGGATCACTGATTGCTCCACCGACTACCCGTACCAGCAGTACACGATCACGCTTGAGCTCGGAACGCAGGCTCCGGATCTCAGGCGCTCTCCCCGTGGCGACGCCGAGACGGCCCTCGCCGGCGCCGGTTTAGGCGCGGATCCCCAGCCGGCGGACGCGGGCGCCGACTGGACGGTCACGGACCAGAACCCACCCCCCGGCGCCCTCGTGCGCTACGGCACTCCCGTCCGCTTCAACCTGGTCGCACCGTCCAGCCCTACTCCCAGGGTCACCACCCCGTCGCCGCCCGTCGACCCCCTGCCATCTCTCGTGAAGGTGCCCAAGCTGAAGGGCCTCGACGCGGCGAAGGCCGAACAGCGGCTCACCAAGGCGGGCCTGCTGATTCGCCTGGATCCTGACTCGCCGCGAAAAGGGAAGATCAGCAGGCAGGATCCCGCGGCCGGCACCGAGGTCGCCAAGCGCACCAGGGTGACGGTATGGCTCACGCGAGCGCCGGAACCGGAAGGAGGAGGCGACGACACCGGCACCGCGGACGGCTCGGCCGCCGAAGCGGGAGCCGGTTCTGAGCTGGGTCCGGCGGTCCTTGGCATGGCGGTGCTCGCGGCGCTGTCGCTCGGCCTCGTGTTCCTCGTCCGCCCTAAGAGGCGCAAGGCCTCTCGGCGCCGGGAGTCCTCTCAGCGCCGCGAGGCCTCTCAGCGCCGCGAGGCCTCTCAGCGCCGCGAGGCCCCTCAGCAGCACGGGAACTCGATCCACTGCGTCGCCTACCCGGACCCCGCGCCGAACCTGGAGATCCATCCGGCTCGGTCCACCGCGTCCATCGCCTTACCGGACATATGGGTTGAGCCGTACGCGGACCCCGGCCGGCAGGAACTGAGAGAGGTCGTACCGTGACAGTCCTCATCGAGACCAAGCCGAGTACCGCCGATCTCCTGCTCTTCGCCGATCCCCAGAACGCGGCGGCGGCCCTGTCCCAGGCGCTCGACGCGCGGCGCATGCTCGAAGCCGTCGGAGACGAAGCCCGCAGAGCCGACTCCGTCTTCCGGAACGCGCTCAACGGCAAGGTCGCCGAGGCAGGCGGCGAGTTGCTGAGAGGGCTGGACCTGGGCGCGGTCCTGCTGGGCGGCTGGCAGAGATACCGCGATCTGCGGATCGCCGCCCGAAAGACGGTCGAAGAACCGTCGAGCACCGAGCTGGTCCGCCTGGCCGAACACAGGATCACCTCCAGGCACGCCCCCTACGTCGACGTGTACGTGGACGGCCGGCGGGTCACCCGGGTCGACTTCGGCATCGACCTGGCCTTCGACATCACGCTGATGCACGCGAGCGTCCGCCATGGCCGGCTCATGAGCCTCGGCGCGGGCGACTGCACGGCGAGCGTCACCTGGAGCGTGCGCGGCTTTCCCGTGGCGCAGAACAAGGCGTCGCTCGCCCTTCCGCTCAACGTCAAGCTCGGAAAGGGGATCCTCCTGTACGCCGAGAAGCGATCATGAGGCCACTCGCCGGACGCCGAGAGCCGGCCCGTGCGGACGGCCCTACCGTGGGGGTTCGAGCAGGGTGGAGGCGAAGGTCTCCTGTTCGTTGAGGTGAGGAAAGGGCTCGTCGGGGACGGGTACGCCGAGGAAGCCGCACAGCGGTTCCCAGCCCTGGCTCACCTTGTAGTCCAGCAGGCGTCCGGGGGCGACCTTCTGGCGGACCTCCGCGTTGTGGCGCTCGTAGCAGGCGATGACGTGGTCGCGGTCGTCGACGTTCCCCTCGAAGGTCCGCCCGACGACCCCCGCCCGTCCGAACTCGGTCAGCTGCTCGGCGGCCTCGAACGTCTTGTGCCTCTCCACGGCCTCGGGGAACCTCCCGGCCATGGCCGCGAAGACCGTGCTGCTCACCGAGTCGTACCACCGGGTGGTGTCCCGGGTCGTGAGGATCACCTTGGCATCGGGATGGGCCTCGACCAGCTCCCGCCAGAACGTCACGCCTGGCCAGTCGGTGGTCGCGACGTACCCCTCAAGCGGGCGGCGCCAGGCCCCGGGCGTGCCGTTCGCCGCCGCGGCCCAGTCGTGAAGGTGCCGGGGATGGGCGAACACCTCGGTGAAGTGGTAGCACGGACCGAACCCGAGCCGGCACAGGGCCGTCTTGAGTGTCATCGTCCCCGTCCGGCCGAGGCCGGCCCCGATGATGCGAAGCATGGCATTCCCCCTGGTCCAGAACGTACGCGGCTCCGCTAGATGGGGAACGAGCCCCGTCCCGGGCGGGACGCGCGGCGGGACAGCGCGATGCCGAGGGCGATCATGACGACGCCCAGCAGGAAGTGCAGCCAGTTGTCGGCGGTGTTGAGCGGGATGAAGTTGGCGGTGCTGGTGCGCCCCACCAGCAGGCCGTAGATCCACAGCACCAGGTAGATGACGCCGCCCCAGATGAGGAAGTTGCGGGCGCCGTTCCACGTGCGGGCGAGCGTGACCCCCGCGACGCCGAAGAGCAGGTGCACGATGTTGTGCAGGACCGACACCTGGAACAGGCCCAGCAGGTGCGCGTCCGAGTGGTGCCCGGCGAACCTCATGGCGCCGTAGCCGGTGGTGATGCCGGGAATGAAGCCCAGGATCCCTATTAGGAGGAAGATGATTCCCAAGACGAACGCGGCCATCTGCAGCGGCGTCCGCGTCATTTCACGCGCGTGCGTACCCATGCCACCCCCTCCATCCGATTCGACGGGATGTCGTTTCCATCCGCATTCCCTGGCCGGTCAGGCCGTACACGCCGCCAAAGTCTCCCGGCCCGGCGTGGCGTTTAAAAATTGATAAAAGATTAAAGATGGGTGCGAATGGTGTGCATTCGCACAATGGCGGGAAGGCGCTCGGTTTTCGGCCTCCTCAACAACGCCGACCTCAAACAACGCA
>NZ_JBEZFH010000073.1:0-15658 GCF_040649355.1 Sphaerisporangium sp. NPDC049002
GGTTCTCGGGCGCAACGGCGCCGGGAAGACCTCGCTTCTCTGTAGGGCGGTAGCTTCGCTGTGTGGCTACCAACGAAGAGCGGTCGCGATGGATCGTCCACGGTGAACGGCTGATCTACGACAACCGATGGATTCGCCTCGGGCTCGTCGACGTCGAGATACCCGATGGGGAACGGTTCGAGCATCATGCGGTTCATCTGGACCGGGCAGCTATCGCCGTGGTGGTCGATGATCAGGAGCGGGTGCTTCTGATGTGGCGGCATCGGTTCCTGTTCGACCGGTGGGGCTGGGAGTTGCCCGGTGGGCTGATCGAGGCCGGCGAGGACCCCATGACGGCGGCTCTTCGTGAGGTAGAGGAAGAGACCGGGTATCGCGCGAAGGAGGTCGAGCACCTGGTCACCTATCAGCCGATGGCCGGCATGGTCGACTCTGAGCACATCGTGTTCCTGGCGCGTGGTGCCGAGTTGGTCGGGGAAACGACCGGGGAGATCGAGGCAGATCTCATCGAGTGGATCCCCATGTCCGAGGTTCCGGGGATGATCGCCCGCGGTGACATCTGGACGTCGGGCACATTGATCGGCCTCTACGCTGCGCGGGAGCGGTTCAATGGAGGGCGAGGTTGACCGCTCGGGCGAGTTCCTCGATGCGTTTGCGTTGGCGGCGGGAGCCGGTCATGGTGGCGAGTTGCTGGGCGCGTTGGACGTGGGGCTGGGCCGCTTGGGGGTCGCCGAGGGCCAGGAGGGCGTGTCCGAGGTCGCAGCGGAGGGCGGCTTCGGCGCGGTTGTAGGTGCCGTCCATTCCGGCGAGTGCTGAGCGTAGGTCTTCGACGGTTCCGGGGTCGCCGAAGCGGACGAGGCAGTTTCCTCTCCAGCGGGCCAGGTGGTGGGCGTCGATGGACAGGTAGGGCATGTCCGGGTCGCCGGGGCCGTCGGGCAGGAGTTGGGCGGCTTGGTCGAGTGCGGTGCGGCAGGTTGTTTCGTCGCCGAGGATGGCGGCTGCTTCGGCTTCCGCGGCGGATAGCCAGGTTCGTAGCCGCGCGGGGATGTCACCGCGGTGAGTTTGGTGGATGTGCTGGAGGAGTTCGGTGGCTTGGGTCGGCTGTCCCAGGTCCATCAGGACGTAGGCCTGTTCGGCGGAGACGTAGGCGAGAATTGCAGGGTCGTCTGCTTCGCTTGCGGCTACCTTGGCGGTCTCGTAGTGGTTCCAGGCGTCGCCCAGGGCGCCGGTGTTGATGGCCTGCCATCCGGCGAGGGACGCGGTCTCGGCCAGGACGCCCGCCAGTCGGGCGCGGATTCCGGGGCGTACGGCGTGCCGGTGGGCGCGTTGAAGCTGGGCGATCTGGGCGCGCATCTTGTCGGCGATGGCCAGGCTGCCGAGCCGGCGGTCCAGGAGGCGCAGGTTGTTGGTGTCGGTGCTGAGGATCATCACCATCGTGGGGTCCACGGCAGCCGCGGCCTCGATGCGGGCCCGTAGTTCCTCGGTTTGCTCTTGGTGTTCGTCGCCGTGGTTGCCGGTGGGGGAGGCGATGTCGATCGGGGCCAGGCCGAGCAACATGCGGGCGTGGTCGGGCAGGCCCAAGCCGGTGGCGATGCGTTCGTAGACCTCAAGGTCGCTGACCTGGCACAGGCCGCGCATGTGCTGGCTGATGCGGCCTTGGGCGATGCCGGTGGCGGCGCTGATGCGGACCTGGCTGGCGCCGGCGTACTTGACGGCGAGGTTGAACAGTCCGGCTACGTCTCATTTTTGAGTATTTCCCTGGTTTGTTCGCGGTCCCAGACCCATGCGGGTATTTGGATGGGGTCGAATGCATTTCCGTGCATTTCTTCCTCCGGCCATCTCAGGCGGCTGCTGGCCTTGCTACCTGCGGAGACTCTATATCCGCGAGTGATATACCGCCGTGGAATAGGGCCCGGATGTTTTGGCTTGCATTGTTTGGCGCATGACGAATCCGATTAAGTGCTCGGACTGCGATGGACGCGGCTGGAAGATCGTCACCCGGCTCGGTCACGCGGCGGCCGCGGTGCTGGGAGAGGCCACCTCCTCACAAGAGGACTGCCTGCACTGCGATGGCCCGCAACCGGTGGTCGAGATGTTCGACTGGGAGGTGTTCCTCACCGTCGACGGCGAGCAGCAGCCGGGGCCGTGCGGCACCACCTCCGGGCAGGCCACCTCGATGGACGCGCTTCGCAGCGCGCTTCGCCGCATGGACCTGGCCACCGCGCCGCGCGGGCGGATCATGCACCGGGTCCACGACTTCGGCGCGTTCCCCGACGACTGGGCCCGGCGGGTCATCTTCCGGGCCACCGTCGACCCGGCAGGCACGGTGCAATTCATCCGGACCGACCGATGATCAGCCGGGTACCGGTCCGGGGGACCACCTGCCTGGCCTGGCACATCCCGGCGTTCAAGGACGGCGGCACCGTGGTGCACTGGCGCGAACCGTCCCGGCGGTTCTCCCGCGTGCGGGTGGTGGCGTGGACCTGCTACGTGCACCGGGTCACCTGGTATGAGTTGTGCGAGTTCGGCGGGTTGTCGTTCATCCGGCGTACGGCGGATGTCGGTGACACCAGGTCACCGGTGGTGTCGGAGTCGCAGGCCTGGCCACGTGCGGAAGCCCGAGCGGTGTGGGTGGCGCTGCTGGCCGGACGGGCGAGGTAGCCGGTTCAACGGCTGGGTGGGAGACCCTGACAGTGTGCCGCTCAACCGGTACTGTGCTTATGCAGACAAGTGGAAGACCGATCGGGCGGTTGAGATGAGCATGGACTTCGCCCCTCCGAAGTACGCCCAGGTGATGACGGCGCTTCAGCAGCGTATCCAGGATGGCGAGTACGCGCCGGGCGACATGCTGCCCTCGGAGACTCAGCTCGTCCGGGAGTTCGGCGTCGGCCGGACCACGGTTGTCCGGGCGCTGCAGACGCTTGCCATGCAGGGCTGGATTGAGCGGGAGCACGGCCGCGGGTCCTTTGTGAAGGGACGCCCGGAGACACCGGCTGATCGGGTGCGCCCGGGGATGGCCACGGCCGAGCAGGCCGAGAACGCTCAGGACATCGTTGGTGTGCGCCGGGTGCCGGCTCCCCGTCCGATCGCCCGGCTGATGGGCGTCGATGAGCGGACGCCGGTGATCGCCCGCCGCAGGGTGGCCCGGCAGGGTGACCGGGTGTCGGCGGCGCAGACCTTGTGGTTCCCGCTAGAGGTCGCGGTCGGGACCGATCTGGACAAGCCCGAGCCGCTGCGGCATGGCATCCGCCAGCACCTGGCATCGGTCAAGCATCTGCGGTTCGATCACATCACCGAGCGGCTGACCGCGCGCAAGCCCACCAAGGAGGAGGCCGAGCTGCTCGGCTCCACTGCTCCGGTGCTCGGCGTGCTGGCCACCGCGCAGGACGCATCAGGTGGCGTGCTTCTGGTGCTGAGCATCGCGCTGCCTGGTGATCTTCATGAGCTGCTGGATGTCTATCAGGTGAGCTAAGTCTTACCCTCGCTTTCACTCGATCACTTGTGCGGACGAGTTGCGGTAGCCTATGGTCAACTCAGTCGGACAAGTGGACGACCCAATAAGCGGTCGCTCCCGAGTGAAAGGAGTCAACCTATGGCGCTTCAGGGCCCGATCCCGGTCACCTTCACCCAGGTCTTCCCCTACGGCTGCTACGCGGTCGGCGAGGTCGAGCAGGTCAAGGACTTCGAGGCCTCCACCAACGGACGCTTCGTGCAGGCCCGGGACAAGCAGAGCGGAGAGCTGGTCTGGCAGATCGCCGTCATGGACGCCGACCCGCAGGTCAAGCCCGCCCAGAAGACCGTCGCGGTGAAGATCATCGCCCCGGTGCAGCCCGTTGCCCCCGCGCCGGTGGCGGGGGTGCCGTTCACCCCGGTCGAGTTCGAGCACCTGGCCGTCACCCCGTACGTCAACGGCTCCGGACGGCTGGCCTACTCGATCAAGGCCCGGGAGATCCGCGCCCCCCGCGCCGCCGGCAAGCCCACCCACCACACCACCAACAGCAAGGAGGCCGCAGCCGCATGAGTGGCTACAGCTACACCACCATCAGCATGGAGCCGGGCGAGTTCCCGACCGTCGGCATGCACATCTACCCCGACCAGCGGGCCGAGGTCCGCTACTTCCCCGCCACGCCGACCGCGCGCCCGTTCCTGCTCGTGGCCCACGGACAGGCCCAGGTCACCATCGGCCTGACCACGCAGATGGCGGTGACCGACGCGCACGTGCAGTTCGCCCGCGCCCTGCTCAGCGGGGTGGCGGCGTTCGTGGCCGACTGCGAGCGGCTGCGCGACGAGAACGCCATCGACATCGGCGACAGCACCACCGGCCAGGCCGCACAGGCGACCTGACCGTTTGCGAGCGGGGCCGCTGGAAGCGGCAACTTCCGGCGGCCCCTCGGATCTCCCCTGAAGCCACTTCACGAGAGGACACAAGCCTAATGTTCAAAAAGCTCCCCGGCGACGAAGCCCGCAACCTCGTCTCCACCACCCCCGACACCGCCATCGTCTTCCGCCCGGCCGTCGTCAAGACTCCCGCGCTGATCACCATCATCATCTGGCTCACGCGTCTGGTCACCGGCGTCGTCCGCCTGGTGGTCCGCCACCCCATCGTGGTGGCCGTCATGGTCGCCCTCGGCGTGATCTGGACCATGTACGGCTACCTCGCTGTCCTGGCCATCGCCGGCCTGGTCGTCATGACCGGGCTGTCATGGACGCAGCTCCACGCCGCTTCGTTCCTGCGGCTGGTGGGCTGGCCGCTTCTAGGGTGGTGGCGGCTCGTCTGGGTCTACCGGCGGCACTGGGCGGCAGTGATGACCATCTCCGGCCTCGCCCGCAGCCTGCACGCCCGCGACTACCTGCCCACCCTGGTGAAAGTCGCCTGCGACGACTGGGCCGACCGCGTCGCCGTGCGCATGCTCAACGGACAGGCCGCCAAGGACTGGGCAGACCGCACCGACAACCTCGGCCACGGCTTCGGCGCCCCCTCCTGCCGCGTCTCCATCACCCGCGCCGGACGTCTCCTGCTCACCTTTCCCCGGCACGACCCCCTCACCGCACCGCTGCCAGCCGTCCCCATCCCCCAGACCGCATCAGTGGGCCCGGTATAGATCGGCCGCCAAGAGGACGGTCACCCACTGCGGCTCAAGGTCCACGGGACACACGTGCTCATCGCGGGCGCCACCGGAGCCGGCAAGGGCTCCTACATCTGGTCCACCATCCGCGGCTTACTGCCCGCCATGCGAGCGGGCCTGGTCGAGATCTGGGCACTGGACCCCAAGCTGATGGAGCTGTCCTACGGCCGCGAACTCTTCGGCAACGCCTACGCCGCCGACCCCAAGGAGTGCGCCGACCTCCTCGAAGAAGCCGTCACGCTCATGCAGGCCCGCGCACGCCGGTTCGCCGGAACCAGGCGCTCCCACATCCCCACCGTGGCCGACCCGTTCATCTTGGTCATCGTCGATGAGGTCGCCTTCCTGACCGCCTACCAACCGGACAAGGGCCTTCGCCAGCGCATCACCAGTGCTCTTGCCACCTTGACCACACAGGGCCGAGCGGTCGGCGTGGGCGTGCTGGCCGCTCTCCAGGACCCGCGCAAGGAGGTCATGAACATCCGCAACCTGTTCCCCGACAAGATCGCCCTCCGGCTCGACGAATCCGAGCAGGTCGACATGGTCCTCGGCGACGGGGCCCGAGACCGTGGAGCGCTGGCCGACCACATCTCCCCCATCCCCGAACTGGGTGCCGGAGTTGGCTACGTCCGCCTGGAGACCTCACCCGACCCGGTGCGGGTCCGAGCGGCCTACGTCTCCGACTTCGACATCCGGACCATGGTCGCCGAGTACGCAGGCGTCGCAGAGGAGGGCCTATGACTCTGGCCCACTTCCTCGACGGTCTGCGCTGCGAGGTGTGCCGCTGCCTCAACGTCCTACGGCTGGACCCCGCCTACGGACTGGTCGAGTGCCAGGAATGCGGCCAGACCGCCGTCACCCTCCCGGCCGAGGGCGGTGATGCGCGTTGAACAGCGCCAACGACCGGTCGCTGCCTCGGGCGGTGCGGATGGCGATGCCGCTGGCCCGGGATGTCGTCGAACAGATCGCCAAGCAGTACGGCGTGTGCATCCGCCCCGTCGCCCTCCAACGGCTCGACGTCGCCACCGGCAAGTCCGAGATCATCGATATCCCCTGTGGCGCGACCCTTGAGAGCAAGTGCCCCTCGTGTGCCAAGCGCAACCGGCAGCTTCGGGTGGCGCAGTGCCGGGAGGGCTGGCACCTGGAGGCCGAGCCGATCAACACCCCGGATGAGGCGGACGACTATCAGCGCTGCCTGGTCGAGGTGCGGGCCGATGCTCAGGTGTGGCGCGATGAGGCCGAGGGCGCTGGCGAGCCGACCGAGCAGCTGGATGCGGCGATCGCCGAGCTCGACGAGGAGATCAACAACGCGGGGATGCGTGGCAACGTCCTCGGCCGGACTGCGAGCAAGCGGTCCCGGTTGACCAAGCGGCGCCAGGACGCCCCGGACCTTCCCAAGCGGAAGATGAGCGGCACCACGCTCGGCAGGGTGTTTCACGCCCCGGACGGCAAGACCTTCCGGCCGTCGATGTTCCTCACCCTCACCCTGCCGTCGTACGGGCGGATCAAGGATGGCGTCCCTGTCGACCCGGACACCTACGACTACGTCCGGGCGGCTCGGGATGCGATGCACTTCTCCAAGCTGGTGGACCGGTTCGTGCAGAACCTGCGCCGGGTGGCCGGCTTCGACGTCCAGTACTTCGCCGCCGTCGAACCGCAGAAGCGGCTGGCCCCGCACCTGCACATGGCCGTCCGCGGGACGCTGCCACGCGCGGAGATCAAGCAGATCGCCGCGGCGACCTACCACCAGGTCTGGTGGCCTTCGGCCGAAGAGGTGAAGTACGAGGGCGATCACCTGCCGGTCTGGTCCGATGGCATCGGCTACATCGACCCGGCCACTGGGGAAGTACTGCCGACCTGGGATGAGGCGCTTGATCGGCTGGATGAGGACGAGGAGGCCGCACCGCTGCACGTGGTGCGCTTCGGTACCCAGGTGGACGTGCAGGGCGTGCTGTCCGGGACCAAGGATGCCGACCAGTGCATCCGGTACCTGTCCAAGTACCTCACCAAGTCCATCGCGACACCCTCGACGCCGACAACCAGGTTCAGCGGCTCCACGCCGAGCGCCTGGCGGACGCGCTGCGGTTCGAGCCGTGCTCGCCGGCCTGCCCGAACTGGCTGCGCTACGGCGTACAGCCCAAGAGCGCCAACGCGGGCATGGCTCCGGGCCGATGCCGAGGTAAGGCGCACAAGCCTGAGCACCTGGGCTACGCGGGCCGGCGAGTCCTGGTGTCCCGGAAGTGGTCCAACAAGACGCTGACCGAGCACAAGCAGGACTGGCATACCTGGGTGCTGGAGGCCCTCGGCGTCGCAGACGAGCCGGTCGACCCGCATCGCTACGTCTGGCGGCCCGTCCCACAGGGAGACGCCAACGTGCCGCCGCTGGCCCTACGGCTGCTGCGGTCGGTTCATGAGCGGCAGCGGTGGCGTAACCACATGAACCAGCTCCAGGCGCAAGGAGACGGACACGATCTTTCGGCAACCGAGGGGAGGGCGGCATGAGGAAGCGTGATGAGCTGATGACGGTTCCGGACATCCTCGCCGAGCTGAGTGGGTCTCGCTTCGCACCTTCTACCGCTGGCGGGAGATCGGGAAGGCGCCCGAGTGCTTCAAGCTGCCCAACGGGGAGATCCGGGTGTATCGGAGTGACTTCGAGGCCTGGCTTGAGTCCCTGCGCGAGACCGCCACCCGGAACGGCAGAGCCGCGTGAACACCAGCTATGACGTCAAGTTCTGGGACATCCGGCGGAACAAGTCCAGCAAGACGGCGTCGTACGAGGTGCGCTGGAAGGTCGGCGGCCGGGAGAAGTCCAAGACCCTTCGGACCAAGGCCCTGGCCGAGAACTTCCTCTCGGACCTTCGGCAGGCCGCCCGGCGCGGTGAGGCCTTCGAGCTGGAGAGCGGGCTGCCCGAGTCGATGGTCAAGGCCAAGGCCGCGCGGACCTGGCTGGAGTTCGCCCAGGCGTACGTGCTGGCCAAGTGGCCGCACTCGGCGGCCAAGTCCCGCGAGGGCATGACTGACACGATGACCGGCGTCACGCTCGCCCTGCTGCGTGACCGGCCCGGTCAGCCCGACCTCGCGATCTTGCGGGCTGTCCTTCGCCGGCATGTCCTCCTGCCCGATGGGCGGCGGGGGAGTCTGGAGCCCGGGCAGGCTGCGGCGCTGCGCTGGCTCAAGGCCGCCTCGGTGTCCGTCGTGGAGCTGGAGGACGCCAAGACCGCTCGGGCCACCCTGGAGGCGCTGTCGGTAACCCTTGATGGGAAGCGAGCGGCTGACTCGACCTTCCGGCGCAAGCGGGCGGTGTTCCATCACGCGCTGGAGTACGCCGTTGAGCTCGGAGATCTTTCGGCAAACCCACTGGACCGGGTGAACTGGAAGCCCGCCAAGATCTCGGGGGAGGTCGACCGACGGGTGGTGGTCAACCCGGCGCAGGCCCGGGAGCTCCTCGTCGCCGCGACCTACGTCGGCCGGTCGCGTGGGCCGATGTTGGCGGGCATGTTCGCCTGCATGTACTTCGCCGGCCTGCGGCCTGCTGAGGCGGCAGGGCTTCGCGAGAAGGACTGCCGTCTTCCGGCAACCGGGTGGGGCTTGCTGACCTTGGAGCAGACACGCCCGGAAAGCCCTCGACGATTCACGGACTCGGGGACGACTCATGATGTTCGCGGGCTCAAGCAGCGTCGGCGCAAGGCCATTCGGGACGTGCCGATCCCTCCGGAGCTGGTGGAGATCCTCCGCGAGCACATCGAACGGCACGGCAACGCGGCTGACGGGCGGCTGTTCCGGACTCTTACCGGGAATGTCTTCGCGGGCACCGCGTACGGCAAGGTCTGGAAGGAGGCGCGGACGTACGCGCTGACTCCCGACCAGGTCGCCTCGCCGCTGGCCGGCAGGCCGTACGACCTGCGGCACGCGGCGGTCTCGCTCTGGCTCAACGTGGGCGTCCCGGCTCCGGACGTGGCCGAGCGGGCAGGGCACAGCGTGGATGTGCTGCTCCGGGTCTACGCCAAGTGCATCGACGGGCAGCGTGAGATCGCCAACCAGCGGATAGCGGGTGCACTGACGGCATGAAGACGAACTGTCCTCGGAGGGCCGCGGTCATCCCGTGGCCCTCCGTTTTTGCGCGCCTGACCTGGGAAAACGGCGGCGTTTCCATCCCGCGCATATCCCGTGAGCACCGGCTCACGGCTGCATCCGGTGGCGGGTGGCTGCATGATCGCGGGAGCCGCTTGAGGCAAAGTGCCTGGTCAGCGGGTGTTCTGCTTGGTGGCGTGGTAGGGCGGGTGGGACTTGAACCCACGACCGACGGATTATGAGTCCGCTGCTCTGACCGGCTGAGCTACCGCCCCGCAAGCCTGGAGTCTCTCATAAGTTGGCGTCCATGTAAGCCTGGGGAGTTGTTCACTTTAGCTCGTCCCTGCACAAGTTTGGGGCGGCCTGTCATGGACGGGCTGGTGATCGGGTCCAGGGTGGGCGGCTGACGCCCTGGAATGAGCCGCCCACCCTGAACCGATCGGGCCGGGAGAAGCCGTGCCGGTGACCGCTGATCAGCGGGACTTCAGGCCGTACAGGTGACGGCCGGATGGTGAGGTCAGGGGGCCGTGCAGGTGAGGGTGGGGGTGGTGTTGGTGGTGGTCCAGGTGCCGTTGAAGCCGAAGGTCGTGGAGGCGCCGGCTCCCAGGTTGCCGTTGTAGCCGAGGTTCTTGACCGTCACCGCGCTGCCGCTCTGGGTCAGGGCGCCGTTCCAGAGCTGGCTGATCGTCTGACCGTTGGCGAAGGTCCACTTGACCGTCCAGCCGGTGATCCCCGCCGTGCCCGTGTTCTTGACCGCCACCTCGGCTCCGAAGCCGCCCTGCCAGGAGTTGGTGATCTTGTACGTGGCCGAGCACCCGGTGCCCGGCGGCGGCGTGACGGTCGGGGTGACGGTGGGGGTCGGGGTCGGCGTCTGGGTCGGCGGGGTCGTGCCGAGCAGGCGGGTCAGGGCCGGGTACCACTTGTCGGCCATCTTCTGGTCGCCCGTGCTGTTCGGGTGCACCCCGTCGTAGGTGTCGGTCGCGGTGCTGAACCCGGTCCACTGGTCCACGACCACGATCGGTGACTGGGCGGTGGTCTTGGACGAGGCCCAGCCGGGGATCGCGGCGTTGAGCGCCACGGCCCGCTGGCCGCATTCGGCGCAGGTGCTGGGGTTCATCGGGATGATCTGGGCGACCGCGATCTTCATGTTGGGGTTGCTCGCCCGCATCTGGTCGACCAGCTTGCCGTACGCCGCGAGGATCGTGTCCGTCGGGCGGCTGCTCCACACGTCGTTGGTCCCGAAGTGCATCAGCACGACGTCGGGCTTGGTGGCGGAGAGCCAGCCGGGAAGCTGGTTCTGGTCGGCCACGTTGGTGACGAGCGCGCCGCCGTGTCCTTCGTTGTCTCCGTCGTAGGAGACCGAGCACCCCTGGGGCGGCAGGGTGCCGACGAAGTCGAGGCCGGTGTAGCCCCCCTGGGCCAGCTTGTTCCACAGCAGGGCCCGCCAGCAGCCGGGAGAGCCGGTGATCGAGTCGCCCAGCGGCATGATCTTCACGGTCGCGGCCCTTGCGGGCAGGACGGGCGTGATGACCAGGTACGTCAGGACTCCGATCAGGGCCGTCACCATCGCCAGGAGCGTACGCCTCGTGGTCGCCATCCTTCACCTCCGGTAGTCCGCCTCGCGATCGTAAGGAGGCGGGCCCGTTCCGAGAAGGAAGCCGTTCGCCGAAGCCCCGCTGACCTGGGCCTCAGCCTCGACCACAGCTGAAAGTTACATTTCGGGCACTGGTCATGCGGGCTCGTGCTCCGTGTCCTCCTCCGCGTGCGAGGCATCGGGGGCGTCGAGGGGGCGCAGCCGCTCCCACAGGAGGAAGACGGCGCCGACGACGATCATGGCGATGCCGGTCCAGAGGTTGATGCGGACGCCTTCGGCCTTGTCCACGGCCGCCTTGCCGTCCAGGAGGCCGACGACCGAGAGGATCACGCCGTACAGCAGGAACAGGGCGCCGATGATCCGGCGGATGTCGAACAGCCGGGCGACGCGCTTGCGGCCGGTCTCGTCGCTCACAGGGGTCTCCGATCGGGGAGGTTCACAGGGTCGTGATCATCAGACGAAGGGGATGTAGAGCGCGGCGGCCAGGACGACGGCGCCCGCGCCGAGCACGACGGGCGAGCGGAACCAGGCCTTGTCGCCCTTCAGCGCGTCGTCGGAGACCGATGCGTCGCTGAGTCCGTAGACCAGGCCCCGCAACTCGCTCTCGGGCTTGGGCGTGGTGACCAGGGTGACCACGATGGACACGATCGCGTCCACGACGAACGCGGTCCCCGCGCCCCAGAAGGTGGCGTTGAGCTCGGTGCCGAAGTCGATCACTCCGGCCTTGAACAGGATGTACGAGGCGAACGCCGCGAGCGTGCCCGTCAGCAGTCCCCAGAAACCGGCCCACGCGGTCATCCGGCGCCAGAACAGGCCGATGATGAACGTCGCGAACAGCGGGGCGTTGAAGAAGGAGAACAATGTCTGGAGATAATTCATGATATTGCTGAAGCCCGAGGCGATCAGCGCGGTGCCGATGCCGAGCACGACCCCGCCGACGGTGGCGAGGCGCCCGAGCTTCAGGTAGTAGTCGTCGGGCCTGTCCTTCTTCACATGCGAGCGCCAGATGTCGTAGGTGAAGACCGTGTTGAAGCCGCTGATGTTGGCCGCCATCCCGGCCATGAACGACGCCAGCAGGCCGGTGACGGCGATGCCCAGCACGCCGTTGGGCAGCAGGTCGCCCATCAGCAGCGGGATGGCCTCGTTGTACTGGGGACCGCCCGGCTTGCCGAGGTCGCTGAAGAGCACCAGCGCGACCAGGCCGGGGATGACGGTGACGGCGGGGATCATCAGCTTGGGGTACGCCGCGACGATCGGGGTGAGCCGCGCCGCGGTCGTGTTGCGCGCGGACAGCCCTCGCTGAACCTCGGCGAAGTTGGTCGTCCAGTAGCCGAACGACAGCACGAAGCCGAGGCCGAGCACGATGCCGATCCAGTGCGCGCCGAGGGGGTTGGTCCCGGCGGAGCCGGTGCCCGCCCAGGCGTGCAGGCCGGGGCCGCCGAGCGCCGACCGCCCGACCTTGTCCACCAGCCCGGAGAAGCCGCCCACCTTGATCAGCCCGAGCACGGTGATGGGGATCAGCCCGGCGAGGATGACGAAGAACTGCATCACCTCGTTGTAGATCGCGGAGGACAGGCCGCCGAGCACGACGTACGCGAGCACGATGGCCGCCGACACGATGATCGACAACATGAGGGGCCATCCGAGCAGCGCGCCCATGACGAGCGCGAGCGCGTACAGGTTGATGCCGGCGATGAGGACCTGCGCCAGGGCGAAGGTGATCGCGTTGAGGAGCTGGGTCTGGCCGTTGAAGCGCCGCCGCAGGAAGTCGGGCACGCTGTGGACCTTGGACCGGTAGTAGAAGGGCATCATCACGATGCCGAGGAACACCATCGCGGGGACGGCGCCGATCCAGTAGTAGTGCACGGTCGCGATGCCGTACTGCGCGCCGTTCGCGGCCATGCCGAGGATCTCGGTGGCGCCGAGGTTGGCCGACAGGAACGCCAGGCCGGTGATCCAGGCGGGCAGCGATCGTCCGGACAGGAAGAAGTCCAGGCTGCTCCGGATGGCCCGGCGGGCGGCCAGGCCGATGCCCAGCACGGTGACGAAGTAGAGCGCCAGGACGACGTAGTCAAGGAGGTTGACGTCGAGCTTCAGGTCCGGCGCCGCGAGAGCGAGGTGATGAGGCACGACCCCCCCGTTACCCTGAAATTTCGGGCTTTCACCTGCTCGTTCGCGCGAGTTGTGCGACGCTCGTCCCGGTCACACGGCGTGGCGGTTCACCCCACTGGACGCCCGCCCCGGAGCCCCGCGAAGGGTACGCCCAGCGTGCCCGCGGCCTCGCGGTCAGGCACGAGAAAGTTTAATCCCCAAACTATTGACGCGCCGGGCCCGACTGTGTGAATCTGCGGCCGAGGCTTGTCAGGGGCCTCATGGGAACCATGCACGCTGGAGGTCGACGGTCAGGGTCCCACCTGATCGTGCATGGCGGTTGTCCGCATTTCGAAGGGATTCGAAGGGAACCGTTCATGCGCAAAAAGCTCCTCAGCATGCTCGCGATGGCGCTGGCCGCGTCCTTCCTCGCGGGCGTCAAGGCGCCGCCGGTGGCGGCCGCCGCCTCCGAGCCGTACACGTACAAGAACGTCCAGATCGCCGGTGGTGGGTTCGTCCCGGGGATCATCTTCAACCAGACCCAGAAGGACCTCATCTACGCCCGCACCGACATCGGCGGCGCCTACCGGTGGAACCAGGGCACCCAGACCTGGACCCCGCTGCTCGACTGGGTCGGGTACGACAACTGGGGCCTGAACGGTGTGGTGAGCATCGCCACCGACTCGGTGGACCCGAACAAGGTCTACGCGGCGGCCGGGATGTACACCAACTCCTGGGACCCGAACAACGGCGCGATCCTGCGCTCCGGCGACAAGGGAGCCACCTGGCAGACCACGGCCCTGCCCTTCAAGCTCGGCGGCAACATGCCGGGACGGGGCATGGGCGAGCGGCTGGCGATCGACCCGAACAAGAACAGCGTCCTGTACTTCGGGGCGCCCAGCGGGAACGGCCTGTGGCGGAGCACCGACTCCGGGGTCACCTGGGCGAAGGTCACGAACTTCCCCAACGCCGGCAACTACGTCGCCAGCCCGGGAGACGTCTACAACGGTGACAACCAGGGCGTCGTCTGGGTGACGTTCGACAAGCGCACCGGCACCTCGGGGAACGCGACGCAGACCATCTACGTCGGGGTGGCGGACAAGGCCAACACGGTCTACCGCACCACCAACGGCGGCACCACCTGGGAGCGGGTCGCCGGGCAGCCGACCGGGTACATCGCGCACAAGGGCGTCCTCGACACCACCAACGGCTATCTCTACATCGCCACCAGCGACACCGGCGGCCCATACGACGGGGGCAAGGGCGACGTGTGGCGGTACGCCACCGCGACCGGCGCCTGGACGCAGATCAGCCCGATCCCCTCCAGCAGCGCCGACGACTACTTCGGCTACAGCGGCCTGACGGTCGACCGCCAGCACCCCGGGACGCTGATGGTCACGACGCAGGTCTCGTGGTGGCCGGACGTCATCTTCTTCCGCAGCACCGACTCGGGAGCCACCTGGACGCGGGTGTGGGACTTCACCAGCTACCCGAACCGCTCGTTCCGCTACAAGATGGACGTCACCGCGGCCCCGTGGCTGACCTTCGGGACCAACCCCTCCCCGCCCGAGGTCACGCCCAAGCTGGGCTGGATGACCGAGTCGATGGAGATCGACCCGTTCAACTCCGACCGCATGATGTACGGCACCGGCGCCACGATCTACGGCACCACGGACCTCACCAAGTGGGACACCGCGGGCGGGCAGTTCACGATCAAGCCCATGGTGGCCGGCCTGGAGGAGACCGCCGTCCTCGACCTGATCAGCCCGCCGTCCGGCGCGCCGCTGGTCAGCGGCCTCGGTGACATCGGCGGGTTCCGTCACAACGACCTCACCCAGGTCCCGGCCATGATGTTCACCCAGCCGGTGTTCACCAGCACGACCAGCCTCGACTACGCCGAGACCAACCCGAGCGTGATGGTGAGGTCCGGGGACTTCACCGACTCCGACCGGCCCAACGACAGTCACGTGGCGTTCTCGACCGACGGCGGCACCAACTGGTTCCAGGGCACCGAGCCCGGCGGCGTCAACCGAGGCGGCACCGTCGCCGCGAACGCCGACGGCAGCAGGTTCGTCTGGGCGCCGGGCGACTCCGGTGTCAAGGTCGTCTACTCGGTCGGGTTCGGCAACAGCTGGAGCCAGTCGTCGGGTGTGCCGGCGAACGCCGTCATCGAGTCCGACCGGGTCAACAAGAACAAGTTCTACGCGTTCTCGGCCGGTGGCTTCTACGTCAGCACCGACGGCGGCGCGACCTTCACCAAGACCGCGGCCACCGGGCTCCCGACCACCGGCAGCGTCCACTTCAAGGCCCTGCCCGGCGCCGAGGGCGACATCTGGCTGGCCGGCGGCTCCGCCACCGGCACCTACGGGCTGTGGCATTCCACCAACTCCGGCGCCTCCTTCACCAAGCTGGCGAACGTCGCCGAGGCCGACAACATCGGCTTCGGCAAGGCCGCACCGGGCAAGACGTACCAGGCGCTCTACACGGTCGCCAAGATCGACGGGGTGCGCGGGGTGTTCCGGTCCGACGACACCGGGGCCACCTGGATCCGGATCAACGACGACCAGCACCAGTACGGCAACATCGGCGAGGCGCTGACCGGCGATCCGCGGATCTACGGCCGCGTCTACATCGGCACCAACGGCCGGGGCATCATCTACGGCGACCGCACCGGCGGCGGCACTCCCGACACCACGGCGCCGACGAAGCCGGGCACCCCCGCCGCGTCGGCGATCACCTCGACGGGGGCGACGCTGTCGTGGACGGCGTCCACCGACAATGT
>NZ_JBEZFH010000073.1:15756-31790 GCF_040649355.1 Sphaerisporangium sp. NPDC049002
GCACGTCGTACACCTACTACGTGGTGGCGCGGGACGCGGCGGGCAACAGCTCGGCCGCCTCCACCTCGGTCACCTTCACCACCACCAGCGGCGGCGGCACGGACACCACGGCGCCGACGAAGCCGGGCACCCCCGCCGCGTCGGCGATCACCTCGACGGGGGCGACGCTGTCGTGGACGGCGTCCACCGACAATGTCGGGGTGACGGGGTACGACGTGTACCGGGTGGGCAGCCCGGACGTGAAGGTGGGGACGGCGACCTCCACGTCGTACGTGCTCACCGGGTTGACGGCGAGCACGTCGTACACCTACTACGTGGTGGCGCGGGACGCGGCGGGCAACAGCTCGGCCGCCTCCACCTCGGTCACCTTCACCACCACCAGCGGCGGCGGGACCGGCGGCGGCTGCACGGCCACCTACACGGTCACCAACTCCTGGCCGGGCGGCTTCCAGGGCGACGTCGCGGTCAAGAACACCGGCACCGCGGCGATCACCGGCTGGACGGTGAAGTGGACCTTCGCCAACGGACAGACCATCACCCAGATCTGGGGCGGCACTTTGACCCAGACCGGGGCGGACGTCACCGTGAAGAACGCGAGCTACAACGGCGCCCTGGGCGCCGGCGCCTCGACGTCCTTCGGCTTCAGCGCGAGCTGGACGACGACGAACACCGTCCCCGCGACGGTCACCTGCACGGCGAGCTAGTACGGCGATGAGCTGAGGGGCCCGGCGCCATCCAGGCGCCGGGCCCCTCACCGTCCGGCGAGGCGGACGAAGGACGTGGGTCAGAAAGCGGAGACGTAGGTGGACATCGACGGGTAGTTCACCGGAGTGACGGCGTTGTAGCAGACGATGTCGCGCACGAACGCCTCGAGGCTCGACGTGGTCCACAGGGTGAGCAGGTTGCAGTACTCGGGTCCGGGCCCGAATGCCGTGACCTGCACGTCATCCTGGAGCACGCCGACCTTGTGGAAGGTCACGAGGCGGTAGCCGACCCCGGCGCTCTGGATGTCGTTGAAGGAGCCCTGCGCGTTGTAGTTGATCGCCGCGGGCACCGGCACGTACGGCCCGGGGTTGGCGGGCGTGTTGTCGTAGGTGTAGGCGAAGTTCTTCGGCGGGATCGCCGCCCCGGTGATCGCCCGCTCGCGCTGGTAGGTCAGGTTGAACCCGGTGTTGAGCGGGACGTTCGTCGCGTTGTGGCACCTCACCTGGATCTTCTGCCCGCCGGCGTACGGCGACCACGCGCCGATCTTGCAGCGGGCCGGCACGCCGGAGTCGACGGCCGTCACCTGGATGTTGCCCGCCTGACCGGAGGAGCCGATGCCCGTCAGGTCCACGGTCCACACGCCCACGCTGGTCGGCGTGACGGTGTTAGGGGCCAGGGCCGAGTTGAACGACGAGCCGATTGCAGAGCCGTTCCAGTGGACGTAGGCGAACGCCTGGGGAAGGGGCACCGGCCCGGTGCTCTCCGAGAAGACGACGGAGTACGGCGTGGAGACCGGGCCTCCGCCGTACTTGTAGCACTGCACCGCCACGATCTCGTCCGGCCCGGACTGGAACCACTTCTGGACCTGGCACCAGTAGGCGTTCGGGGAAACCGCCGTGACATGGACGATCCCGCCGGTCGGGATGCCGATGTTCGGGAACCTCACGAACGTCTGGCCGGCCCCTCCGGGGCTGACGGTGACGCTGGGCCCGGGAGCCCAGCTACCCGCCTGGTGGTTCGGGTCGGGAACGCCGGACGTGGTGTTGACGTACGCGAATCCCCAGCGATTGGGGACGGCTGCCTGCGCGCTGGTGGTCACCGAGGTGAGACCCGCTGCGAGCATGGCCGTGATGCAGAGCATCCGCAGGATCACCCTACGTAGCCGACTCATGTCATCCTCCATCCGGATTCGGGGCTGGACTGGCACACGTAACCGCGACGCCGGTGTCCCGGCGAAAGTGGTTCAGGATGGAGTGTCTGGAATCACACCGCCTCTACGGCTTTTGATAACCCGGCATCCGGCCTTTGAGAAGACCCAACCTTTCCGGCCGTGCCGACTCTCTCGGACTCCCCGAGTCATCGGTCAGGACTGGCGCGGAGTGGATGACCACCCGAAAACCCGCAGGTAGGGGAGTGGGCGCGCTCGTACGGCCTCCACCTGGAGTCGTACGGCGAGTTCTGCCTGCGGTAGGAGGCAAGCACGGACGGGCCCACCTATTGTGGACAACGACATGGGGGTCCGACCGGGGGGTGTAATGGTGGCCGTGACCGAGGACAGGCGCGGCGACGCTGCCGGAAGGCCGAGGTCCGAGGGGTTCAAGGGCTGGCTGGAAGGCGTGCGGGCGACGCGCACGGGCCGCCTCACCTTGAAGATCGTCATCGGGGTGGTGGGGGCCGCGCTGGTGATCGGCGGCCTCATCCTCGTGCCGCTGCCCGGCCCCGGTTGGCTGATCGTGTTCGCCGGTCTGGCCGTGCTCGCGACCGAGTTCGCGTGGGCCCACCGGCTGCTGGAGTTCGCCAAGAAGACCCTGTCCGACTGGACCGACTGGCTCAAACGCCAGGGGTGGCCGGTGCGCGTCCTGGTCGGCGCCGTCACCCTGGCCGCCGCCGCAGTGATCGTCTGGTTCATGATCAAAATCAGCCTCGGCATCGACCTCGTCGAAGAGGCCCGCCAGTTCGTGACGTGACGGATCCGCCGGCGTGCTCGCGAGCCGGGATTCCCTCGTGGAAGCCGGGTAGCGAATTTGTCACCTGGGTGCGCGACAACTCACCGAGAAATGTGATGGAAAGCATAAATATCATCGCTTGATCGGAGTAACGTCCGGCATCAGAGATCCTCACCGGACAAGAGGTGCATCAGGTGAGCGCCATCCAGGGACGCGTGTGAGCGCCGTCGCGGCACAGGCCGCGTCCCCCGGGTCCCCCGTGCCCCGCGAGTTCGCCGACGTCATCCGCGCCCATCTCGCCGATCTAACTGAAGAGATGATCGGCGACATACAGGCGAGCGTGCCCGAGTACGCGAGGCCGGGCGACGAGAAGTACGTCAGGGCCGTGCGGCGGGCGGTGGAGGAGGCGCTCAAGCAGTTCCTCGACCGGGCGGCCGACAACGGGTCCGGCAAGGGCCGGTTGCTGGAGGTCTTCCGCGCGATCGGCAAGGGCGAGGCCAACGAGGGCCGTCCGCTCGACTCGCTCCAGGCGGCGCTGCGCATCTGCGCCCGGGTGGCCTGGCGACGGCTCGCCCTGGAGTCCGAGACGCTGAACCTCTCGCGGCAGCGCCTGTGCGCGGTGGGCGAGGCGATCCTCGTGTACCTGGACGAGATCGCCGCCGCCGCGGCCGAGGGGTACGCCGAGGCGCAGGTCAAGGTCGCGGGCGAGCTGGAACTGCGCCGTCGTCGCCTGCTCGACCTGCTGGTCTCCGACCCGCCCGCCGACCCCCGGGCCGTGGAGGACCTCGCCAGGGCGGTGCGGTGGGCGGTGCCGAGGACCCTCGCCGGGGTCGCGATGGCCGCCCGCTCGCCGGGGGCGGGAGCCAGGCCCGCCCTCCCGCCGGACGTCCTGTCCGACCTCGACCGGTCCGACCCGTGCCTCGTCGTCCCCGACCCCGAAGGCCCCGGCCGCATGAGGATCCTCGACGTCGCGCTGAAGGACTGGTACGTCGTCCTCGGCCCGCCGGTGCCCGTGAACGAGGCGGCGCAGTCGCTGCGCCTGGCGCGCGAGGCGCTCGCGCTGGCCCGCCGCGGGGTGCTGGCGTGCGACCAGGTCATCCGCTGCGCCGACCACCTGTCCACGCTCATCATCTTCAGAGACGAAGCGCTGATCAGGGTGATGAGGCGCGTGAGGCTGGCACCGTTGCGCGAGCTTCGTCCCGCGCAGCGTGACCGCATCGCCGAGACGCTGCTGGCGTGGCTGCAGAGCGGCTACAACGCCAACGAGGTGGCGTCGCGGCTGCACATCCACCCGCAGACGGTGCGTTACCGGCTCAGGCAGGCGACGGAACTGTTCAGCGACCAGCTCAAGGCGCCCAACGACCGTTTCGAGCTGGAAATAGCACTACGCGCCCGGGCTCTTTCCGCGCGTGCCGTCCAGCGCTGAGAGTGCTGCACGGGTATTGAGGTGAGTTCTCTTCAGCGTGTCTGACCTGCTGTTTTGTCATTCACGTGATACCAAGGTGGGCACCTTTCATTGCCCGGGACAATGTTATTCACGCACGCCTGATTTAACTTTTCTGTCATTCAGTCGAAACAGCCAGTTATTGGCTGGAAGGCAGGAAAGTCATGCGTTTTCGAGTCGTCGTCTCGGCATTGGTCGGGGCCGTACTGCTCTCCTCGGCGTTCACGGGAACCGCGCGCGCCGAGACCTCCCCGTCGGGCGCGAACGACTGGACGTGCAGGCCGTCGGCCGCCCATCCGCGTCCCGTGGTCCTGGTCCACGGGACCTTCGAGAACATGGCGGTCAACTGGCTGAAGATCGCGCCGGTGCTCAAGAGGAACGGCTACTGCGTCTTCGCGCTCAACTACGGAGGCGCGGAGAACGCCCTCATCCAGGGCACCGGGGACATCGCCCGGTCGGCCGGGCAGTTGTCGGCCTTCGTCGACCGGGTGCTCGCGGCGACCCAGGTGCCCGAAGTGGACATCGTCGGACACTCCCAGGGCGGCATGATGCCCAGGTACTACCTGAAGTTCCTCGGCGGCGCGGCCAAGGTGCGGAAGCTGGTCGGCATCGTGCCCTCCAACCACGGCACCAGCCTGAGCGGCCTGGTCGTGCTCGGCGACCTGCTGGGCCTCACCGGGCCGGTCACCGACGCCTGCCCGGCCTGCGGCCAGCAGATCGCCGGCTCCGGGTTCCTGGCGAACCTGAACGCGGGCGGCGACACGGTACCGGGCGTGGACTACTCGGTCATCACGACCATGTTCGACGAGGTGGTCACCCCGTACACCTCGGCGTACCTCCGCGGGCCCGGGGTGCGCAACCTCCTGCTCCAGGATTCCTGCCCGCTCGACTTCAGCGCCCACTTAGGCGTGATCGTCGACCCCGTCGTCCAGAGGATGGTGCTCGACGAGCTGGACACCTCGTCCTCACACGGGCGGATCAACTGCCTGAACCCGCTCGGCTGACCCGAAAGGGGGCTACCCGGCTCAGGAGTCCCGCTTCAGCTCGCCGTACATGGTGAAGGGCTCACCCCGGGTGTACTCGCTCTCCCCGAGGCCCGAGTAGGCGACCTCCAGTCTGCCGTTCGCGGTGAGGGACAGGGTGATCGTGCCGTTGCGTACGCAGGAGCCGCGCATGCTCACCCGCTTGAGTGTCGCGATGTCCCCGTTGATCCGCACGAGCTTCGATGTTCCCGTGCAGGCGCCAGGGTATGTCTCCGTGATCGTCCTGCCGCCGCGCCTGACCGTCAGGACGAGGAAGTCGCCGGCTCCCGGATCCCACCTGATCTTGCCGCGCCACACCCCCGCGAACCTCGCCGGGAACGTGGCGGCCTTGGGTGAGGCACTGGGAGTGGCGGCTGTCGCAGTGGGACTCGCCGGCACTGTGGTGGATGGGGTGGGACCGGGAGTCACGACGGTGGATCCGGCGATCGTCGCGGACATGGACGGGATCGACGGCGGGGTCGTGGACGCCGAGGTGAGGTCGGAGGTCGTGGCGGTGATGCCCGGAGCTTTCCCGCGGATGGCCGGCAGGAGCACCACCGCGGTGGCGCCGGCCGCCAGCACCGCCAGAGTCATGCCGGCGACCGCCACTCGCCGGCGCCGGCGAGGCGCCGCGGGCTGTGTCGCGTGCGGAGGGGGGGCCGTGGGCTGTGTCGCGTGCGGAGGGAAGCCCGAGGGAGGTAGGGCGGGTGGAGGGACGGCCGGCGGAAGGACGGCCGGGGACGGTTCGGCGGCGGGGACGGCCCGGCCGAGCAGGCGCAGGTGAATGTCGATCATCGTCGGCCTGGTGGCCGGGTCCTTGCCGAGGGCGTCGGCGACGATCGACCGCAGAGGCTCTGTGAGCGGTCCGAGGTCGGGCGGGGCGGTGAGGATGCGGTTCATCACCGCGGGCAGCGTGTCCTCGCCGAACGGCGGGCGCGCGCTCGCCGCGTACACGATCACACCGCCCCAGGCGAAGACGTCGGCGGCCGGGCCGATCGACGCCCCCGCGAGCTGCTCGGGGGCCATGTACGCGGGGGTGCCGACGATGTGGCTGCTGAGCGTCGCCGAGCCCTCCAGCGCCCGCGCGATGCCGAAGTCGATCACCCGTGGCCCGTCCGGGCCCAGCAGGACGTTCGCCGGCTTGAAGTCGCGGTGGACGATCCCGGCCTCGTGCACCGCGGCGAGCGCGGTGGCGGTCGCGATCGCCAGGCGGTGCAGGTCCGGGCCGGAACGGATACCGGCCCGCGCCAGCGAGGGGCCGGGGACGTACTCGGTGACGACGTAGGGCTGGGCGGCGTCCGGATCGGCGTCGAGCACCTGGGCCACGCAGAACGGCGCGACCCGGCGCGCGGCCGCGATCTCGCGGGCGAAGCGGTGGCGGTCCTCTTCGCCGGCCGTCAGGCCCGCGCGGAGCAGCTTGACCGCGACCGGCTCGCCCCCCGCCCCGCGCCCGAGGTACACCACCCCCTGCCCGCCGGCGCCGAGGCGTCCCTCCAGCCGGTACCCGCCCGCCTCGTGCGGGTCTCCATGAAGCAACGGCGTGATGTCCGGCATCGGTCCCTCCCGGTCCTTCCCCCTCGGAAGTGATCACGGTACCCGGCGATCACGGTCCGGGTGGCGGGTGAACCGGTCACAGGAGGCGAAGGCGGAGGGAAGCCGGCCAGAGGTGACGCGACGGAGGAAGCCGGTCACAGGCGACGCGAACAGCGGGTCAGAGGTACAGGCCGGTGCCCTGCTCGGACTGCGGGGTGGCCAGGGCGTGCAGATCGCGCTCGCGCATGACGAGGTAGACCTGGCCGTGTACCTCGACCTCGTATTGGTCCTCGGAGTTGAACAGCACCTTGTCACCCACCTTGACCAGCCGGGCGTTCGCGCCGACGCCGCACACCTCACCCCACACCAGCCGGTTCGCCATCGTGACGGTGGCCGGGATGACGATGCCCGCCGAACTGCGGCGCTCCTCGGACTCCGGCTCGACCTTCACCATGACACGGTCATGGAGCATCTGGATCTCGAACTTCGGGTCAGCCACCTTCGCAGCTTATTCGGCCTCGGGGTGGAGGGTGACGCGACTTCGTCGTGCCCCATGCGCTGGGAGCGCTCCCATTGACATGATCTGTAGGGTGACCGCAAGGAGGCACGATGACCGAGGACTTCAGCGGATGGCAGTGGGTCAACGAGCCCGCCAAGTGGTCGGCGGGTGAGGATCTCCGGGTCACCGCCGACGCGCGCACCGACGCCTGGCGGATCACCCACTACGGGTACACCTACGACACCGCCCACATGTTCGGCAAGGTCGTCTCCGGAGACCTGCGCGTGACCACGACCTTCCAGGCGTCCTACGCCGAGCAGTACGACCAGGCGGGCGCGGTGCTCCGCGTCGACGAGAAGAACTGGATCAAGGCGGGCGTCGAGTACGTCGACGGGAAGATCAACATCAGTACCGTGGTGACCAGGGACTTCTCCGACTGGTCCATCCTGCCGGTCTCCGGCCCGGTCGAGTCGGTGAGCCTGGAACTGGCGCGCGAGGGCGACACCGTGATCGTGAGGTACGGGCTCGACGGCGCCGATCCGCTCACCATGCTCCGTCTCGCCTACTTCCCGCCGTCGGTCCCGGCCTTGGCGGGCATCATGTGCGCGGCTCCCGTGGGCGAGGGCTTCGAGACCCGCTTCACCTCGGTGAAGGTCTCCTGATGGTCTAATGCCGGTATTAAGTGCTATGTCCGCTACTGCCCGTTTTTCGGTAGGATTGTTATCTATCAAAGCGGGAGTCATGAGGGCGTAGGACCGTAATATGTACATGTTGGGTGCCTGGGATGGATTCGGGTGTTTGTGGGGGTCTTGATGGTGTTTCGCCGCACCTCGACCGTTACATTGCTCGTGATCCCGTGCGTCGCTGAGGGGCTGAAGCGTGACTGACGAGACCAGGCGGGCGCCGGGGAGCCTGGACATCAGCGCTCCCAATTACGCCCGAATCGCCAATTACTTCCTCGACGGGAAGGACAACTTCGCCGCCGACCGCGAGGCCGCCGAGCAGATCCTGGCCGTGGCCCCCGAGATCCGCACGATGGCGAGGGAGAGCCAGGCCTTCCAGGACCGGGTGATCCACTACCTCGTGGAGCAGGGCGTCACGCAGTTCGTCAACGTCGGAGCGGGGATCCCCGGCCAGCGGAACACCCACCAGGTCGCCCAGTCGCTGACACCCGACGCCCGTGTGGTGTACGTGTCGACCGATCCGGTCGTGCTCTCGCACTCCCGTGCGCTGCTCGCCACCGACGACCGCACCGGCGTCGTCGAGGGCGACATCCTCCACCCCGCCGAGCTGCTCGCCGATCCCGGCCTGCGGCGGGTGATCGACGTCGAGCGGCCCTTCGCCGTCGTGGTCATCAGCGCCCTGCAGTTCATCCCCGACGAGGACGGCCCCTTCAAGCGCGTGGCCGAGCTGCGCGACCTGATGCCGGTGGGCAGCCATCTGGTCGTCATCCACGCGGTCTTCGACTCCCGTCCCGAGGCGGCGGCGCCGATCGTGGACATCTACCACCGGGTCTTCGGCCGCACGGAGGGCGACGGCCGCACGCGCGACCAGGTCCTGGGCTTCTTCGACGGCATGGAGCTGGTCGATCCCGGGCTGGTCTACATACGGCAGTGGCGCCCCGACAACCCCCTCAACGTCCACCGCCCGGAGAAGGCATGGCTGGTCGGCGGGGTGGGCCGCAAAACCGGCCCCTGACCGTTTCCCGCCCGCGAACGCGACCCGCACGCACACCTGGCCTGCACGCCATGCCCGGCCTGGACGCTCGGCCGGGCCTGGGCTGACGGGAACGCTCAGGCTCGCGGAAGCACCAGCCGGGCGAAGACCGTGCGGTGGTCGGTCTGGGGCACCAGGTGCGTGCTGTACGCGCGGATCGCGACGCGCGGGTCGGTCAGCACATGGTCGAGCGTGACCCCCGGGATCGGCTTCCACCCCTTCGCGGGCCAGGTCGGTGACAGGCCCTGCCCGGTGACGTCGGCGGCGTCCCGGTAGCCCGTGCCGAGCAGCCGCCGCAGCGCCCCGTGGTCGAGCGTGGCGTTGAAGTCGCCGGCCAGGACGCGTACGACCCCGCGCGGTTCGGCGGCGGGGAGCGCCTGCAGGCCCTTGGCCCAGCACCAGACCTTGTAGTCGAAGCGTGGCGCGCACGGATGCACCGACGCCACGTACACCTCGGGACCGCCGGGCACCCGCACGATGGCATCGGCCTGCCGGAAGTTCCCGTAGGTGATCACGGACGCCGCGCGGAGCGGGAACCGCGCGTAGATGCCCGATCCCCAGGGTCCGTTGGCCGGAGAGCCCGTCCGGTTCGGCAGCAGCTCGTCGAGGCCGGCCTTCTTCAGAACCTCCACGGCGGCGGGTGTGAGCTCCTGTACCAGCAGTACGTCCGGCTTCAGCCGCCGTGCCAGGCCGACGATCTCCCCGGCGGACGCCGCGCCGACCGCCATGTTGGTGGACATCACCCGCAGCTCCGGCCCGTCCGCCGGCGGGTTGCCCTCCGCGAGCGCCCTCGGCAGCACGCAGGCCCCGAGCACGGCCGTCACGAGCGCGCCCGCCACCGCCGCCGGCCACCGGCGCAGGACCAGGGCGACCAGGAGGGCGACCGGCGAGGCGGCGGCGACCAGCGGGGTGAAGGCGATGAGCTGGATCCAGTACAGCCCGACGTCCCATCCGGCGAGGCGCAGCACCGTCCATGCCGCGAAGGGCGCCACGAGCAGCCACACCAGTACGGTCACCCACAGCCATCGCCGTTTCGGGATGGTTTCGTCGATCATGCCGCGATTGTCGCAGCGTCCAGGGCTTGAGGTTTGCCGAACAGCGGCCCCTTGGTAATCAATCGCACATAAGCGGCCCCCGATACTGTGATGCGCACATGTCGTGAAAGGCCGTGAATCTTGAGGATCGCCCCCTTTGCTCGGTTCCCGCGTCCGCTCCGATGGGGGGCGCGCATCCTCGCGGCCGTCCTGGTGGCGGCGATCGTCCTCGCCGGGGTGGGTGTCTGGACGGTACGAAGGTCGTTCCCGCAGCTCGACGGCGAGCTCCGGCTCCCCGGCCTGAGCGCGAAGGTGACCGTCCTGCGCGACCGGTACGGCATCCCGCAGATCTACGCGGACAACCCGGAGGACCTCTTCAGGGCACAGGGGTACGTCCACGCCCAGGACCGGTTCTGGGAGATGGACTTCCGCCGCAAGACCACAGCCGGGCGCCTGTCGGAGCTGTTCGGCGCGTCCACGCTCGACGTGGACAAGGTGGTGCGCACGCTCGGCTGGCGGCGTACGGCGGAGCGGGAGGTGAGCCTGCTCGCTCCCGGCACGCGCCAAGCCCTTGACGACTACGCGGCGGGCGTCAACGCCTGGATGGGGCAGCACCAGGGCTTCGCCGACAAGAGCCTCGAATACGCCGTGCTCAAGCTGACCAACGGCTCCTACACACCCGAGCCGTGGACCCCCGCCGACTCGCTGGCCTGGCTCAAGGGGATGGCCTGGGACCTGCGCTCCAACATGGACGACGAGCTGGAGCGCGCCGTCGACGCCTCCGCGGTGCCCGTGGACCGGGTGAACGAGCTGTTCCCTGCCTACCCGTTCGACCGGCACCAGCCGATCGTCACGACGGGAGCCGTACGGGACGGCGGGTTCGATCCCACGGCCATGGCGAAGGCCCCCGAGGGGACGACGCCGGGCACGGTGGAGTCGCGGGCGCTCGCCGAGGTGTCGCGGACGCTGCGAGCCGTACCCTCGCCGCTCGGCACCGGCGGGGCGGACCACGCGGGGATCGGCTCGAACTCCTGGGTCGTGAGCGGCGCGCACACCGACACGGGCAAGCCGCTGCTGGCCAACGACCCGCACCTCGGGCCGCGCATCCCGTCCATCTGGTACCAGGCCGGGCTGCACTGCCGCGTGAAGTCCGCCGCGTGCCCCTACGACGTCGTCGGCTACACCTTCTCCGGCCTCCCCGGGGTCGTGATCGGGCACAACGACCGGGTCGCCTGGGGCTTCACCAACCTCGGCCCCGACGTCACCGATCTTTACCTGGAGCGCACCAAGGGGGAGACCTACGAGGCCAGGGGCGAGTGGCTGCCCATGGAGACCCGCACCGAGGAGATCAAGGTCGCCGGCCGCCCCTCCGAGAGGCTGACCGTACGGTCGACCAAGCACGGGCCCGTCATCTCCGGCGTGCTCGGTGGCGCGGGGGACGCCCTGCCCGGCGCCGCCGCCAACGCGGGGGAGAAGGCGACGGGGGCGAAGGCGGGGGAGACCGGCAAGCTCCCGGCCGCCGGGTACGACGTGGAGGTCGCCCTCCGCTGGACGGCCCTGGACCCCGGACGTACGGCCGACGCCCTGCTGCTGCTCGACACGGCGTCGGACTTCGACCAGTTCAGGAAGGCCGCGTCGTACTTCGAGGCACCCGCCCAGAACATGATTTATGCGGATGTAGACGGCAATATCGGTTACCAGGCTCCCGGGCGGATCCCCGTCAGGTCCAAGGGCGACGGCCGGTGGCCCGCGAAGGGATGGACCGGTGACGAGGAGTGGACCGGGTTCATCCCCTTCGAAGAGCTGCCCATGGCGTACAACCCGCAGGAGGGGTTCATCGCCACCGCCAACAACGCGGCCGCCGGCCCCACCTACAGCCGGTTCCTGACCTCCGACTGGTCCTACGGCTACCGCTCCCAGCGCATCGTGGACCGGATCGAGCAGGCCACCGCCAAGGGGAAGATCTCGGTCGCGACGATGCGGGACATCCAGATGGACTCGTCCAACACCCTGGCGCCCGTCCTCGTGCCGTACCTGCTGCGGGCGGGCATCCCCCTCGACGGCGACGGCGAGATCAAGGACCTGCTCGCGGCGTGGGACTTCACCCAGAGCCGTGACTCCGCAGGGGCGGCCTACTTCAACGCCGTCTGGCGCCACCTGCTCCAGCGCACCTTCGACGACGAGCTGCCCGAAGGCGGCCACGCGGGCGGCGGCGACCGCTGGTACGAGGTGGTGCGCTCACTGCTCGACAAGCCCGCCGACCCCTGGTGGGACGACGCGCGCACCAAGGACAGGGCCGAGACCCGCGACGACATGCTGCGTGCGGCGATGACCGACGCCACCGAGGAGCTCAGGACGGCGCTGGGTGACCTGCCCGCGGACTGGCACTGGGGCGACCTGCACACGCTTGAGCTGACCAACGAGACCTTCGGGACCTCGGGCATCGGCCCGGTCGAGTGGCTGTTCAACCGGGGCCCGCTGAAGCTCGCCGGGGGCAAGGACGCGGTCGACGCGACCGGCTGGGACGCCACCGAGGGATACGAGGTCAACTGGGTGCCGTCGATGCGGATGGTCGTGGACCTCGCCGACCTGGACCGATCGCGCTGGGCCAACCTGACGGGCGCGTCCGGGCACGCCTTCCACGCGAACTACGACGACCAGGCGCCGATCTGGGCCGACGGCGACGCGACCCCGATGCGCCAGACCGAGCCGGCAGTGCGGAAGGACGCCGTGAACACGCTCACGCTCAGCCCGTAGCTCCGAAAGCCGTTCCGGCCTGTTCCGGCCGGCGGTCCGAAGACGTTCCAGCCCGCCGTCCTCAGGCGTCCTGGCCTGCGGTTCTCAGGCATCCTGGCCTGCGGTTCTCAGGCGTTCCGGTCCGCGTGGGCGGACACCCGCACGCGGGTCCTGTCGCAGGTGCGGCACCGCTGGGTGACCACGTACCCGATGGTCTCCACGGGGGTCCACCGGTGCCGGAGGTGGACCCCCGAGGTCATCCTCGCGAGCAGGTCCTCCCACCCGATGAGCGCCCGATGGAACGAAGAGGGCCCCATCCGGCCCATCGGGCCGTGAATGCCGAGTAAGTCCATGTCTGTGCCCCACCCTCGGGCCGTCGGGGACGGCGGACGCGCCGGTTGTCCGTCTCCCTGTGCCCAGCAGCGCGGCACTCATGCCGTTCTCGGCGACCACGCAGGTCAGGGAGCCCTTCCCGCGTCTGAGACCTTCGATGGCTTACGTGCCTGCCGTCGCTCCCGGTCAGCCGCTCGTCACCGAGGAGATCTCGGCCAGCGGGAACTCCAGGTAGTCGCCCGCCTCCTCGCACCAGGCGTCCAGCACGCCGCGCCGCAGCTCGCCGTGGCTGATCGTCGCGGTGAGGCCGTCCGAGAGGGTGATGAGCGCGCGTACTCCCCGGTCGACGACGAACCCGAGCAGCGACTGCTGGGCCGTGGGCAGGCGGGTCGCCATGCGGCCGATCACCGCCCAGGTCTGCCCGGTGTGACGCTCCTGCTCCCGGGTCTCCATCAGGCGCCGGGCGTGCTCGCGGGGGTCGGGAGGGGGCTCGGCGATGGGGGCCTGCGGCTCCTCCAGCTCGGCCACCCGCCCGCCGGGCAGCAGGATCAGCCGCCCGCCCTGCGGCTCGCGCCTGATCGCGATCTCCCCGGTGTCGTCCACCGGCACCGGCGCGTACCCGGCGTCGCGCAACGCGGCGAGCGTACGGTCGGCCGGAGCGGTGCCGGCGAGAACGGTGGGCGCCAGCAGCCGCAGCCCGAGCCTGGCGAGGCGGCGGTGCCCGGCGATCTCGGCCAGCAGACCCGGGTCGGAGCCCTGGATGATGCAGCCGACCGTGGTCACCGTGACCTCGCCGTACCGCCGCGCCACGTCCTTGACGAGGTAGGTCAGCGGTTGCGGGAGGGTGCCGGCCGTACGGAGCTCCTCCAGCAGCGACTCGGCGGAGTACCCCGCGTCCAGCGCACGGCGCACACTGGCGGCGGTGAACCGCCACACCGACGCCGCGCCCTGGGACTCGCGATCGGCGGCCCGGTCGAGCAGGCCCGACAGCTCGGCGGCGGGGGGCCCGGTCACGACGGCCGTCAGGTCGGCCCCGAAGAGCGCGGTGCGCTGCGCGCTCGCGAGCGCGTGCACCGAGGCCTCGACCAGGCCGGGGTCACGCTCGATCTCGGGCACCGTCTCGTCCTGCTCGTCGCCGGCCACGGCCGAGCCGAGGGTCGCCAGCGCCCGGCCGAGACTGGTCAGCGCGTCGCAGGTGACGAGCCCGAGCAGCCGCGCCTCCTCCAGGATGGCGGGGCAGCACTCGGCCAGGAGCACCCCGTCGAGCAGCGGGGCCCGCCAGTGCACGGCCTGGACGAGCTCGGGCAGGCTCGCGAACGCCGTGTCCGGGGGGAGCGTGGCGAGCGTGGCGAGCACGGCCCAGCGGATGCGGGCCACGGTCTCCCCTGCCGGGTCGTCGCTGAGCACCGTGGGATACCTGCCGGCGGTGCGGCGCAGCGACGAGCGCTCCATGCGCCACCACGCGGCGAGCAGCACCCGCAGCCGCGCGGGGGCGTCCTCCAGCCGCCAGGCGTCGAACCGCTTGGTCGGGATGAGGCCGCCCGCCGCCTCGTCCCAGGCCAGCAGCCGGGCCACGGCGCAGACCTCCAGCAGCAGCCGGGTCTCCTCCTCGGTGCAGCCGCTCTCCTTGACGATCCGGCGCACCTCGCGCACCCCGACGCCGCCTCCCTTGAGCAGGGGGAGCGGGAACTTGTCGGTGTTCTCCAGCAGGGCGGCCGCCCGGTCGACGGCGTGCGGCGCGGCCAGGCACAGCGCGTGGTCGACGGCCTCGGGATCGGCGGGGACCGCGCCGAGCTCGGGCGGCTCGGGGGTGAAGGGAGGATGGTAGTCGGGGCCGCGCAGCGCGAGCGCGACCTCGCGGGGCATCTCGGCGATGTCCCACTGGGTGCGGTAGAGCAGCCCCCGGTCGGCCGCCCACTTCTCGGGGGAGCCGGGGGAGACGAAGCGGTTGCCCTCGACGCCGCGCACCGGCCCGTCCCACGCGAACTCGTCGAGCAGGCTGACCGTGCCGTCGGGTGCGCCGGTCAGCAGCGCGGCCAGCCGGTCGGCGTCGCCGAGAGCCGCCGCGACGCGCGTCATGAGCTGGCGCCTGCCGCCCTGGGCCGGCAGCCCGAGAGTGCGGCTCATGCGGCGCAGTCCCTCGGCGTTCACGGTCCAGGAGTCGAGGTAGGTGACAAGGGGGTCGCCGAGCCCGCACGGGGCGGTCCACCACCGGGCGACGGCCTCGGCGAGGTGCAGGCGGCCGTCCGGCCCCGGCCAGGCGAGGGCGTGGTCGAACAGGCTGTCGAGCCAGGGCAGGACCTCCGCCGCGGTCACCCCGAGGAAGCGGGCGAGCTCGTCGCCGCCGGCGCGGTCGCCGATCACCAGGGAGGCCTGGAGGATCTCCAGCGGGGGCAGGGGGAGGCCGCGCATGACCTCCATGACGGCGAAGTCGTCGCTCAGGCGCCGTGCGAGCGTGTCGAGGCGGCGCGGCCAGGGCGCGGCGATCGCGTCCGGGCGATTGGCCAGGACGCGGGAGAGCCGCTCTTCGTCAAGGGTCGTCAACCAGTCGAGCAGGTGATCATCCATCACAGTCTCTCGAAGGTCTCGCGGGAGTCACCAAGAAGACACCGTAATGCAGAGCACCCGTCCGACGGGATCGACGTAGCAGAATAGAACCGGAATCAATGAACCCCGAGATCAACATCTTCTCCGCGGATCTGTACGAGCGGGGCGCGCTCTGGGGCCAGGTCAGCCGCGAGCCGACCCCCGCAGGAGGCCGGGAGGCCTGAGGGCATGTCGTGGGGTCCGTGACGAGCTCGTCGAGCGGGCAGGCGGGCGCCGCCTGCCGCGTCACGGGAGTCGCGGCGCCGTTGCCGCTGTGGGTGATCGGCTGTCTGTGTCGCGTTGTACGTGGTCGCGTTGTATGTGGTCGCGCTCTGGGTGTCGCGCTGTATGTGTTCCGCGAACCGCCCGGCGTGCCGGCCGGGGATCCTCCGGCGGCACGGCCGAGCTGTTCGATTTGTTTGAGTATGGCATTCAATGCGGAAAAGCTCGGCGACTTCCGTGATGTGACGGCATCCTCAC